>CAJMQD010000077.1 GCA_905215425.1 uncultured bacterium | reverse complement strand
ATCCAGTACTGCAAGTGGCTGATCCTGATCCTGGTGGTGCTGATCTGCTGCTCGGGAATACGGGTCATCAACAACTACGAGGTGGGCGTGGTGCTGCGCTTCGGCCGCCTGGTGGGGGATACCCAGGAGGAGCAGATAAAGCAGCCCGGCCTGCTGCTGGCCTTTCCCTATGTGATCGACGAGGTCATCAAGGTCCCGGTGGGCAAGGTGCAGGAGGTGTCCATCACCACCCACGCCGCCGCCGCGGACCCCACCTACGCGGATATTGCCAGCACCGGCTATCTGATCACCGGTGATGAAAATATCCTGCACATCAACGCGACTTTGAAATACCGGATTACAGACCCGGTACAGTACGCCCTTTACAACAGTGTCCCCCAGGATACCATCAACGGTGTGGTCAGCGGCGTGATGGCCAGCTGTGCCAGCTCGGACAGCGTGGACGGCCTACTGACCGACCAGAAGGAGGAGTATGCACAGGAGGTCATCCGCCAGTCTCAGGTCCGCCTGGACCAGCTGGACCTTGGGGTAACCGTCATCGGCCTGGAGTTCCAGAGCATCACCCCGCCTAACGCCCTGAAGTATCACTTCGACCAGGTGAACGCCGCCTATGTGGAGAAAGAGACTAAGATCCAGGAGGCCAAGCAGTACCGGGAAAAGGTGGTGCCCGACGCCAAGGCGACGGCGGATACCATGGTCACGGACGCCCAGATCAATCAGTCCCAGAAGCTGACCACGGCCAACGACCGGGTGGCTGAGTTCTACGGTCTGCTGGAGGAGTATCAGCGCAACCAGGATGTGGTGCAGGAGCGGGTGTTCCGGGAAAAGGTGACTGCGATCCTGAATAAGATGGGCGGCAAGCTGGTACTGCCCGAGGGGGGCGGAACGCCCCAAATCTTCCTGCCCTAAGGAGGTGGAGCAATGGAAAACCTGACCCATACCGCGGAGCACGTGCTGGAGGATTTCCACTCCGCCGACCTGTCCCAGAGCGAAAAAAAGAAGATCTCCCGGGAGATCTCCACGGCCCTGGCGGCTATGACCTGTCTGGCGGCGGGGCTGATCTATAAGCTGTTGTTCCCCCAGCAGGCCGCGGTGGCAGGCATGATCTACTCCGTAGGCGTGCTGATTGAGGGGGTGCCCCTGCTGATTACGGCAGTGAAGGGCTTTATGCAGCAGGATGTGGTCAACGCCATGGAAATCCTGGTGACCATTGCGGTGCTGGCCTGCTACATCACCGGACAGCATGAGCTGGCCATCCTGATCCCCGTTGTGCTCAGCGTGGTCCACTTTCTGGAGGAGCGCAGCATCATGGGCGGCCGGGACGCCATTGAGGGCCTGAAAAATATGCAGGCCTCCACCGCTCTGCTGCTGACGGAGGACGGGGAGCAGACGGTGGACGCGGCCGCGCTGCAAAAGGGGGATGTGATCCTGGTGCGGCCCGGTATGTCCCTGCCCATTGACGGTACGGTGCTGTGGGGCAACTCCAACATCGACCAGAAGTCCCTGACCGGCGAGCCCCTGCCCGCCGCAGTGGCGGAGGGGGACACGGTGTACGCCGGTACGACGAATCTGGACGGCGTAATCAAGGTCCGGGTGGAGAAGGAGTATCAGGACACCTCCTTCCATAAAATCGTGGATATGCTGGAGGAAGCACAGAAGATTTCCCTGCCCGAGATGCGCATCGTAGACCGCTTTATGCACTACTATATCCCCTTTGCCCTCTCCGTTGCGGCCCTGACCGCCCTGCTGACCCGGCAGATCGGCAACGCCATCGCGGTGTTGGTGGTGAGCTGCCCCTGCGGCCACATGCTGGTCAGCTCCGCCCCCATGATCGCGGCCCTGGCTGCGGCCACCAAGCGGGGGATTTTGATCAAAAACTCCAAGTTTGTGGAGCAGCTGACCCAGGTGGAGACGGTGGTATTCGATAAGACGGGTACCATCACCAGGGGTGAGCTGTCGGTTAGCGGCTGCTTCTGCCAGCAGGCGGCCAGCCGGGAGGAGCTGCTGTCGGCGGGGGCCAGCGTGGCCTGCGCCTCTATGCACCCCATTTCCCGCTCTCTCATGCGGGAGGTGGGCCGGCTGTCCTATGATCGGGGTTTTGAGGTGCGGGAGCTGTCCGGCAAGGGTATCGCCGGCCGGAGGGGAGAGGAGGAGATCCTCTTCGGCAGCCGGATGTGGATCGAGTCTCTTGGCTACCATACAGAGGACCCCGGGATGGTCAGCGCCGGCCCGTCCAACTGGATCGTGCGGGGTGGAAAGGTGCTGGGCTGCCTGATGTTCGACGACTCCATCCGGCCGGAGGCCGGACAGGCGGTGGAGGAGCTGCGGCGCCTGGGGGTGAAGCGCTCTGTTCTGCTCACCGGAGACAGGGAGCAGGCCGCCCGCACCATCCAGGCCCAGGCGGGCATCGACGAGGTCTATTACCAGCTACTGCCCCAAGAGAAGTTGGAGCGGGTAAAGCTGCTGCGACAGGACAGCCAGGTGCTGGCGGTGGGCGATGGGATCAATGACGCCCTGGCTCTGGCGGAGGCGGACGTGGGGATCGCTATGGGTGCTATGGGCTCTGACGTGGCCATTCAGAGCGCTGACATCGCCCTGATGAACAACGACCTGGAAAATATCCCCTTCGTGATCTCCCTGGCCCGGATGACGAAGAACACCATGTATCAGAATATCGGCATCGCCTTTTCCGTGAGTATGTTCATGATGCTGCTGTCCGCCGTGGGCCTGATCCCGGCCCTGGCGGGGGCGTTCCTGCACAACATCGGCGCCTTTATCATTCTGATCAACAGCTCGCAGATCCTCCGCCGGGCCAGAAAGCCCCGGGAGGAGATCGACCAGGCCATCCGCCAGGAGGAAGAAAACGAGGCAGAGGAGGCGGCCCAGGCGCTGGCAGAGAAGGAAGCTGCGCCCGAGGAGGAAGCGAAACAGTAAAAAACCACCCCCGCTGCATGGCAGCGGGGGTGGTCCGTTTCCTTATCAATTCATTTCGTGGCTGTTCAGCAGACCCTGCTTGATGTCCCACAGCTTCTGAGACAGGTCTACATAGTAGTTATGGGGATTCTCGAAGCGCTTGACCTCGTCCCACAGGGCGTCTACCTGCCGCTGGCAGTAGGAGCGGCTGGCCTGAAGGTCGGGCACCTGATACACCAGCTTGCCGTTTTGGAAGATGGGTACCAGCAGCTCGCGGGCCTCCACATCGGTGAACACCTTCCGCTTCCAGGTAGCGTTGGGATCGAACAGCTCGATGGGCTGGGAGAAGTCAAACTCCTCGTCATGCAGACAGATCAGGTCCACCTCGGCCTTTCCAGTGCTCTTGGAGAACAGGCGGTAGACCTTTTTGAAGTGGGGAGTGGTGATCTTGGTGGGGTTTTCGCTGATTTTGATCTTGGGGATAATGGTGCCGTTCTCATCCTCGATGGCCACCAGCTTGTAAACGCCGCCGAATACGGGCTCGGAGCGGGAGGTGATCAGCCGTTCGCCCACGCCGAAGGAGTCGATGCGGGCCCCCTGGCGGACCAGATCCCGGATGATATACTCGTCCAGGGCGTTGGAGGCGAAAATCTTACAGTCGGTCAGCCCGGCCTCGTCCAGCATCTGGCGGGCCTTCTGGGACAGATAGGTCAGGTCGCCGCTGTCCAGCCGGATGCCGCACTTGGTAATGCCCTGGGGCAGCAGGACCTCTTTAAAGGCGCGGATGGCGTTGGGTACGCCGGACTTGAGCACGTTATAGGTGTCCACCAGCAGGGTGGCGTTGGTGGGGTACAGCTGGCAGTAAGTCTTAAAAGCGGTGTACTCGTCGGGGAACATCTGCACCCAGGAGTGGGCCATGGTGCCCGTGGCGGGGGAGCCGTAGTGCTGATCTGCCATGGTACAGGCGGTGGCGGAGCAGCCGGCGATATAGCTGGCCCGGGCGCCCAGCAGAGCGCCGTCGGGGCCGTGGGCCCGGCGGGAGCCGAACTCAGCCACAGGACGGCCTTCGGCCGCCCGGACGATGCGGTTGGATTTGGTGGCGATGAGGCACTGGTGGTTCAGGCTGAGCAGGACGAAGGTCTCGATAAACTGGGCCTGAATGGCGGGGGCCCGGACGGTGAGGATGGGCTCGTTGGGGAAAATGGGAGTGCCCTCGGGCACGGCCCAGATATCACCGGTAAAGCGGAAGTCCCGCAGATAGTTTAAAAATTCCTCGTTAAAGCAGCCCTTGGAGCGCAGGTATTGGATATCCTCGTCATCAAAGTGGAGAGACTGGATATATTCCACCACTTGGGCCAGTCCGGCGGCGATGGCGAAGCCGGCCTTGTCAGGAACCGTGCGGTAGAATACGTCGAAATAGCACACCCGGTCCCGCAGGCCCGTCTGAAAATAGCCGTTGCCCATGGTAAGCTCATAGAAATCGCACAGCATGGTCAGATTGGTCTTTGCTTTCATGGCAAAAATCCTCCCGTGTGAGGGTGCGGCACATAGGGCCGCCCCGGTAAAGTAAAAATATTATACTCGACTTCCACAAAAAAGGCAAGGAAAAGAAAAATGGCGGGAAATTTCCGTAAAAAATTCACAGACCGAAAGGAAATGACCATAGGGAAGTGCTTATGACCGGAGGGCGGCGGAAATGGGGGAGACCGCCGCATAGAAATTTAAGCGTTTTTTCATTTTCTTTAAGCCCAAAGTATGATATACTGTGGTTAACCTATGCTTTAGCAGCTGCTCCGGGGACTTAACCATGGACTCAGTTCTTTTTCTGCGGTTGAGCTCCGATGACAGGACGGACCGGCAGGAGCTTTTGTCCGGCGGAACAGGAAAATCGGGAGCGGCGGAGAATTTGAATTTTAAAAGAAAGGTGGGATCACCTTGCCGCAGCGATATGATGCAGTGATCGTGGGCGCGGGCTATGCCGGCGCTGTGTGTGCCAGGGCTCTGGCGGAGAGGGGAAAGCGGGTGCTGGCGGCGGAGCGCCGTCCCCATGTGGGCGGAAACGCCTATGACCGGCTGGATGATGCCGGTGTGCTGATCCATCAGTACGGCCCCCATATTTTTCATACCAACAATAAGACCGTGTTCGACTGGCTGTCCCGGTTTACCCGGTGGCGGGATTATCAGCACCGGGTCATCGCCAACATCCCCGATGAGAAGGGCGGGCGGATGACCTACCCCGTACCCTTTAACCTGACCTCGCTGGAGACGGCGTTCGGCGCGGAAGAAGGAAAGCGTCTGGGGGATAAGCTCATTGCCGCCTACGGAGCGGAGAAAAAGGTGACCATCTTAGAGCTGCGGCAGAACGCCGATCCCGAGATCGCCGCCCTGGCCGACTATGTGTACAACCACGTCTTCGTGCGCTACACCATGAAGCAGTGGGGACAAAAGCCGGAGGAGATCGACCCCAACACCACGGCCCGGGTGCCTGTGTTCCTGTCCCGGGATGACCGGTATTTTCAGGATACTTATCAGGGGATGCCGCTGGAGGGCTATACCCCTATGTTTGAGCAGATGCTGGACCACCCCAATATCACCGTAGAGCTGGGACGGGACGCCCTGACCAGCCTGGAGGTCTCCGGAGACAAGGTGCGCTGGGAGGGGGAGGAGTTTACCGGCCCGGTGATCTACACCGGCCAGGCGGACGAGCTGTTTGGCTTCCGCTTCG
>CAJMQD010000076.1 GCA_905215425.1 uncultured bacterium | reverse complement strand
ATAATCCGGCTGCTTGTGTCAGCCCAACCCGGAAATAGACGATTTGAGCCAAAGCGATGCCCAGCAGGGAAGCGAGGGTGAAAATCGCGAAGGCGGGCACATAGCTGTGACAGCGGTCCGCCAGCAGGGCGGGGAGGGGCCCGAAAACCAGGGCGCCGGTGATGTAGCAGGTGTTCAGCCAACGGACATAGCGCTCGTAGGTGTCATCCCCGCTTAGATCCCTGGCCCAGGTGGCCAGAGAGACGGAGCAGAGGGGGGCGCCCAGCGCATACAGCGTCATGGTCAGATAGGGCAGTGTTCGACTCTGCATAGGGGCCAAACAGAGAAGAATATGGGCCAGAACAAAGGTACCGCCCAAGATGAAATTGGCCCGGAAGCAGCCCAGCCGGTCAGCAATAGCGCCGCATAGGGCCTTGCTGAAGATCAGGATCAGTCCCATATAGGATAGATACCGGGACACGTCGGCGGTGTCATACCCACTGGAGGTGTACAGAACGCTGATGTGCCCGTAACCCGCAACCAGGGGACCGCCCATGATGAAGGCGGCCAGCAGGATCATAAAGAGAAGGGCGTGAGTCATCCCTTCCGGAGCCAGGTGGACGGACGCTTCCGGAACGGTGTTGTCATGTCCCATATGACAGGGGGACAGGCCCACTTGAGCGGGGGAGTCCCGCAACAGGAGCAGTACCAGAGCGGACAGCAGGACGGTGAGGGCGGCTTCGCACAAAAATGCGGCGTGGAGTCCGTGACTTTTGATTATGGCGTCCTGAGCTGCCGGGAGGAGAATGATGGCCAGACCGGAGCCGGCGGAGGCGTATCCCACGGCGAAGCCGATGTGTCCCTGAAACCAGCGCCCGATGAGCAGAGACAGGGGGACCATGCCGCCCCAGGCATAAGCCAGACCGGCCAGGGCGGAGGCGCCGCAGTAGGCCCAGAAGGAACTGGTGACACCGCAGATGACCCGGGACAGGATCTGCAGCAGCAGGCCAACGGCGACGGTTCTGCGCAGTCCCAGGCGGACACATAACAGATGTACCGTCAGAAAACCCGCCAGAGCCGTCATGCTGCGCATGGTGCCCACCCAGGAGACCTGAGCATTTGTGAAGCTCAAGTCCCGGAGCATATGGGGGTAGTGCAGAGAGAACACGTTCAGGTTCATCCCCATGGTGATGAACAGCATCAGGGCGCAGGCGGTGGCAATGACCCAGGCACGGTGAATCGGAAAGCGTCTGCTTTGCGGCGTGGTCACGGGAAAGCCCCCTTATTTAAATGTATACATCAAATTTTAGCACGGCCTTGGATAGGTGTAAAGCAAAAAAGAAGCCGATTGAAAGAAAATGAAAACGAAAGTTTTGTGCCAAAATAAGAAAAAAGTCGAACAGAATTGAGAAAAATGATTTGACATCCGGGCGGGAAGGGGATACGATAAAGGTCATGTCAAGAATGATCCTGCCAGAGCCCCGGATCACGGAAAAGGAGGACTCCGGATGGCGAGCTTGAAGTATTGGTTATGGCTGACCAGTCTGAAGGGGATCAGTTCTGCCGCAGCGCTGAGGCTGTTGGACTGGTTTGTAACGCCGGAGCGGGCTTACTATGCCGACCCGGAGGAGTACGACTTGGTGGAAGGGCTGAGCGCCTATCAGCGCAAGGCTCTGTTAGATAAGAGCATGGATCGGGCGGAGACCATTTTAGCGGACTGCCACGGGCTGGGTCTGCGGATCATGACCATCCAGGATGGCGACTATCCCGACCGCCTGCGCCAGATCCCGGATCCGCCGGCGGTGCTTTACCTCCGCGGGCGCAGTTTCGATTTTGATGAGGAGGCCGCCATCGGCGTGGTGGGGGCCAGAGAGCCGTCAGAGTACGGAAGAAAGATGGCGGCCCGCCTGGGTCTGGAGTTGGCCCGGGGCGGGGCTCTTCTGGTGTCCGGCATCGCCCGGGGACTGGACAGCGAGGCCATCAAGGGCGCCCTGAAGGGCGGCGGCTCCGTGGTGTCTGTCCTGGCCGGAGGACTGGATGTGGGTTTCCCCTATGTCAGCCGTTTTCTGGCAGAGGATGTAGCAGCCGCCGGAGCTCTGATTTCGGAGTATCCCCCGGGAACACCCGCGCTGGGGGACCACTACCATGCCCGGAACCGGATCATCAGCGGATTATCTCTGGGTGTGGTAGCGGTGGAGTGCCGTCTGTCCAGCGGGACGATGATCACAGCCAACTGCGCTCTGGAGCAGGACCGCGACCTGTTTGCCGTGCCCGGCGCGGTGGACATGGTGATGAGCGAGGGCACCAACCGTTTGATTCAGCAGGGCGCCAAACTGGTTACCTGCGGACAGGATATTTTGGAAGAATACTGGAGCCGATTCCCCCTGAAGCTGAAAAACTCCGCTCCGCTGACGCCGGAGGCGGCCCAGCAGCGGCTGGAGCGACAGGAGGAACATGGGGCCGGCAATCCGCCCGCAAGGAAGGAACAGCCCGAGGAGACGGCCGAGGAACTGGAATTGATCCCGCTGGACAAGCAGAGAGAGCGGTTTACCGACGACCAGCTGGAGCTGCTGCGGGCCATGGGGAGCAAGGAGCGCTCCGCAGAGGCTCTGGTGGAGCTGACCCAGATTCCGGCCCGCAGGGTGCAGTCGGCCCTGACCATGCTTCAGGTGGACGGTGCTGTGCGGGAATTGCCGGGGCGGCGGTTTGCCGCGCTGGTCAAGCTGGAAAGTCCGGAATAAGAGTGTTACGGCAGATGCCGTTTTATTAAACCTTCGGAGGTTATATAAGTGGCAACCAAAACAGATTTAGTAATCGTGGAGTCCCCCTCCAAAGCAAAGACCATAGGGAAGTATCTGGGCCCCGGATATGAGGTAAAGGCTTCTATGGGCCACGTCCGGGATCTGCCCAAGAGTACCATGAGCGTAGATTTGGAAAACGGGACGTTTTTACCCAGTTATCAGCCGATCAAGGGCAAAGAGGACATCATCAGCGACCTGAAAAAATCCGCTAAGAAGAGCGGAAAGGTCTATCTGGCAACCGACCCGGACCGCGAGGGGGAGGCAATTTCCTGGCACCTGAAGGAACTGCTGGGGATCCCGGATGACAAGACCTATCGGGTCACCTTCAATGAGATCACCAAGAACGTGGTCAATCAGGCCATTGCCCACCCGAGGGCCATTGACCAGGATCTGGTCAACGCCCAGCAGGCCCGGCGCATCCTGGACCGCATTGTGGGCTATCAGCTGTCTCCGCTGCTGTGGCGGAAGATCCGCCGGGGCCTGTCCGCGGGCCGGGTGCAGTCGGTGGCCACCCGTCTGGTGGTGGAGCGGGAAAACGAGATCCGCGCCTTTGTGCCCCAGGAATACTGGAGCATCGAAGCCGCCCTGGACCGGATCGCGCCCGACGTGGGCAGCTTCAAGGCTCAGTTCTATGGGAAAGACAAACGCATGGAGTTGCACAGCGAGGAGGAGACCGACGCTGTGCTGGCCGCCATTCAGGATAAGCCCTTTACCGTGACAAAGGTGAAGCGGCAGGACAAGAACCGCCAGCCCGCCCCCCCCTTCACCACCTCTACCTTGCAGCAGGAGGCCAGCCGCAAGCTGAACATGACCCCTGCCCGCACCATGTCCATCGCTCAGCAGCTGTACGAGGGCGTGGACATCACCGGCGAGGGCACCGTGGGTCTGATCACCTATATGCGTACCGACTCTCTCCGCCTGTCGGAAGAGGCGCTGAACGCGGCAAAGGACTTCATCACCCAGCGGTATGGGAGCGGGTACTATCCCCCGCAGACCCGCCGCTTTAAGACCAAGGGCAGCGCCCAGGACGCCCACGAGGCCATTCGCCCTTCGGACGTCACCCTGGTGCCTGATGAGATCAAGAAGGATCTGACCGGCGAGCAGTACAAGCTGTATAAGCTGATCTGGAGCCGGTTCCTGGCCTGCCAGATGGCCAATGCGGTGTATGACAGCGTGTCCATCGAGACGGAGTGCGCCGGATATGCCTTCCGGTCCAGCCACACCTCTTTGAAGTTCTCCGGTTTTACCGCCGTGTATGAGGAGGGCAGGGACGAGGAAGAGGAGGCCCCCCAGTCCCCGCTGCCCGACCTGAAGGAGGGGGAGCAGCTGAAGCAGAACGGCCTGAAAAAGGACCAGCACTTCACCCAGCCCCCTGCGCGGTACTCCGAGGCCACCCTGATCAAGGCCCTGGAGGAGAAGGGCATCGGCCGCCCCTCTACCTACGCCCCCACCATCACCACCATCCTGAACCGGGAGTATGTGGTGAAGGAGGGCCGCGCCCTGCGGCCCACCCCCTTGGGGGAGGTGGTCACCACCCTGATGAAGGACAAGTTCCGGGACATCGTGGACACCGACTTTACCGCCCAGATGGAAAAAAAGCTGGACCAGGTGGAGGAGGGTGCCACCGACTGGCGGAAGGTGCTGTCGGAGTTTTACGACTCCTTCCAGGCAGAACTGAAGCAGGCGGAGACCGATTTGGACGGCGAGCGCATCAAGGTGCCCGACGAGGTGTCGGAGGAGATCTGTCCCCAGTGCGGGCGGAACCTGGTGATCAAATCCGGACGGTTTGGCCGCTTCCTGGCCTGCCCCGGCTGGCCGGACTGCGACTTTACCATGCCCCTGGTGGTGGAGATGCCCGGAAAGTGCCCCAAGTGCGGGGGACGCCTGTTCAAGCGCACGGGCAAGAGCAAAAAGACAGGCAAGCAGTATACCTACTATGCCTGTGAACACGTCAGCAACAAGGACGAGGCCAAGAAGTGCGACTTTATGACCTGGGATGTGCCGGTAAAGGACAACTGCCCCGTATGCGGCCAAACCATGTTCAAAAAGGCGGGCCGGGGGGCCAAGAAGCCCTTCTGCATCAACGAGTCCTGTTCTAATTTCACGCCGGAGGAGAAGCGGGGCGGCTGGCGCAAGCCTGCCGCAGCCAAGACCGAAGAAGGTGCTGCCGCCGCAGAGGGCGCGGAGGAGACTGCTGCCGTGAAAAAGACGGCGGCCAAAAAGACCACCGCCGCAAAAAAGACCGCTGCGAAGAAAACAACTGCCGCGAAAAAGACGACTGCCGCCAAAAAAACTACGGCAAAAAAGACCACCGCGGCCAAAAAGACGGCGGTGAAGAAGACCGCAACCGCCAAGAAGACCACAGCGAAAAAGCCTGCGGCCAAGAAGGCGGAGCCTGAGCAGGAGTAAATGCCACCCACCCGTTATTGGTGTAGGGGGCTGCGCCCCCTATGACTCCTGGACGGCCAAAAGCCGCCCGGTAAGCCTTCCACCCCCAGGGGGGAAGGTGGCCCGAAGGGCCGGATGAGGGGGCTTTTTTCCGGCGGGGCAACCCGGTGCGCCATGTCCATACAAGGTTGCGAGGACTCTGTAGGGGCGGATATGATCCGCCCGTGCCTACCGCACCATCTGCCCCAACTCACGGCACAGGGTTACGGTGGCCTGGAACATGGTCTCCAGTTCAATGGCGTTCTGCAGGGCCTGTTCGTTCATCAGGTCGGTGAGAAGCCGGTTTCCCTCCCGGTCCAGCAGCTCCCGCAGCCGGTTTTCCTTGGTCTGGATGCTGGCGGTGATGCTGTGATATTCCGGGTCGTCGAATACCCGGCCCATGCGCCGGGCCGTGACGAATTCATAGAGCGCATTT
>CAJMQD010000075.1 GCA_905215425.1 uncultured bacterium | reverse complement strand
GCGGTAGATCTCCAGCATGGCCTCCTCATAGGTCTTGCAGGCGTCCTTCTCCAGGGTCACCACGATGCGGGGATCGTCACCGAAGCGGTCCATGATCTCGCTGTCGGTCTTGAGACCCAGCGCACGGATCAGGCAGGTGATGGGCAGCTTGCGGTTCTTGTCGATGCGGACATAGAACACGTCGGACAGGTCAGTCTCATACTCCAGCCAGGCGCCGCGGTAAGGGATCACGGTGGTGGTATAGGTGTGGTTGTCCGCCTTATCCTTGGTATCCCCGTAATACATACCGGGGGAACGGACGATCTGAGACACGATCACGCGCTCGGCGCCGTTGATGACGAAGGTGCCGGATTCGGTCATCACGGGGAAATCACCCATGAAGATCTCCTGCTCCTTGATCTCCTCGGTCTCCTTGTTGCGCAGGCGCACCCGCACCTTGATAGGAGCGGCATAGGTGGCGTCGCGCCCCTTGCACTCCTCTACGTCATACTTGGGCTTTTCATCCATGGAGTAATCCACAAAGGACAGCTCCAGATTGCCCGCGTAGTCACCGATGGAGCCCACATCCTTAAATACCTCCCGCAGGCCGGTATCCAGGAACCACTGGTAGGAGTTTTTCTGCACCTCCAGCAAATAGGGCATCTGCAGGATCTCCTCATGGCGCGCGAAGCTCTTGCGCAGAGTCTTGCCGTAGTAGACATCCTTGACCATTCTAAAAAATCAACTCACTTTCCTTAGTTCTGAACGAGTGGATCTACATTTTTCTCCCCATAACGACGGATGGCAGCGGTTTCTTTGTTATTTCCTACAAATTTTCTTAAGCTTTGCCGCCGCGCACGCCCGGTGTAGTTGATTGATTTATCGCTTCTGCTCTTGTGTTTTATGCCGGGCTGTGGTATCCTACGAACAGAGCGTGGGGACCTGCGCTCTTTTTCATAGGGATATAAAAGCATTTTATTGTATCATGACAGGCTTTTTATGTCAAGCACTTTTCCGGCTCACGCCGGATTTTTTCTTTTTATGGGAAATTTTTCTTTTTATTTTCTACAAGTTTTCTTTTGATTCCTATTTGACATACTTCTGTAAACATGTTACAATTCGGTTACAAGTTTATGTGAACCAGTTTTAGGAGGAAGCATTATGTCCGCAACATCTATTCCTCTTTCCTATAAGGGGCGTCCCCTTCGTCGGAAAGATAATCTTATCTACTACGGCACCATGGCCGAAAAGTATATCGCAGTGCTCCAGATCCAGTCCAGCCAAAACCTGGACGATCTGCCCGTAGCCAACAAAATCTCCGTTCAGCTTCAATTGACCGACCCCGATCTGAAGAGCCGCGACCGCGTGGTGAAAAGCACCGAGAAGCCCAAGGACAACCTGTTCGACGCCCTGGATCTGGCCTGCATCTGGCTGGACCGCTTCCAGGAAAAGGGCTGATTTCGGCCCACGTCCCTTCCGCTCACCAAAGATATGGAGGAACTTCACCTATGAATCTGTCCAAGTCCGTGGTTGTTAAATTGACCGCCGGCCTGCTTTCGGCCGCGATGATGATCTCCCCCGCCCTGGCCGCCAGCGGTGTTGTCACCGCAGACAGCGGCCTGCATGTGCGCCAGTCCAGCAGTGCTGACAGCGCATCTCTCGGCACGCTGGATAAGGGCACCACCGTAGATATCCTGTCCGACCTGGGAAATGGCTGGCTGGAGATCTCCTATCAGGCATCCACGGGCTATGTGGCCAGCGACTACATCGAGCCCACCACCATCACTGGCAAGGTGAACGCCGGTCCTCTGAACGTCCGCGCCTCCGCCAGTACCGACGGCGCCAAAGTGGGTCAGCTGCCCACCGGCACCGAGGTAGAGGTCCTCTCTCAAAAGGACGGCTGGTACGAGGTCGTGGGCGGCAACTACACCGGCTACGTCTCCGCCCAGTACATCACTTTGGACAGCCAGTCCGCCACCACCACCTTTGTCAAGGTGACCAACGGCCCCCTGAACGTCCGCTCCGGCCCCGGCTCCAGCTATGATAAGGTGAGCAGCCTGCGTACCGGCCGTGTGGTCGAGGTCTTCGGGCAGGAAAACGGTTGGTACAAGATTGAAAACGGCTACATCTCCGCCGAGTATGTGTGTCTGGCCGACGCCAGCGAAGCTGTGCAGGCCGATCTGGGCAGCGAGATCGCCCAGTACGCCCTGACTCTGGTGGGCTGCAGGTACAAATACGGCGGCACCGGCCCCTCCGCCTTCGACTGCTCCGGCTTTACCAAATATGTGTACAAGCAGTTCGGCTACACCCTGAACCGCACCGCCTCCGCCCAGATGGACAACGGTACCTCCGTCGTCCGCAGCGACCTGCAGCTTGGTGACTTGGTTATGTTCAAAAAATCCGGCTCCAGCGCCAGCCGGGCCTCTCATGTGGGTATTTACATCGGCAACGGGAAGTTCGTCCACGCCTCCACCTCCTCCGTGGGCGTAATCGTCAGCGACATGAATACCTCTTACTATAAGACCGGCTTCGTTGGCGGCCGTCGTCTTGTCTGAATCTTCTGAATATGCTGTTGCACCGCCCCGAGGGAGTTTCCCTCGGGGCGGTGTTATTGGTTTCTGCATCTGTTTCTGTGTCGAACAGGGGACATGAAGCGTTCAAATTTCACGTCCCCTGTTTTCATTGTATTTCCAGGGCCGCAATCAGAAGGCATCGGAACAGCAGCCTTCTCTCTCGGTTACAGGAACTTATCCAGTTCTTCGGCCACCCGCTGCTTCACCTTCACCTTGGGATGGTCAATTTTCCGCCCCTGTGCCACCACCATGTTAATATGGCGCAGCGCCCGCAGATCATCCAGGGGGTTATTTCGGGTCACGACCAGGTCGGCACACTTGCCCACTTCCACTGTTCCGGTCACCGCCCCCAAACCGGCGATCTCAGCCGCCCGGCCAGTGGCCGTATATAACGCAAAGCGATTGGACACCCCCACATATTTATGGAAGTAATACAGCTCCCGCCAAAAATCGTACTGCGTGATCCAGGGACAGCCCACATCATTCCCCAGCACCACAGGAATATCGTGGGCCAGGGCAGCTTTGGCGCAGTTCTTAATGCCTTCAAAGACCATATTTCCATTAAACTGCTCCACCTCAGAGGCATGCGTCACCTTCCGGTCGAACAGGGCGTAGGGCAGCGCCGGGGACAGGGTGGTACACAGACAGGCTCCCCGCTCCCGGAACAGACGGATCAGCTCGTCATCCAACTGCGCTCCATGTTCAATCGAGTCCACTCCGTTTTCCAGCGCCACCCGAACCCCCTCGGTGGATTCCACATGGGCGGCTACGGTATAACCGAGCTCATGGGCCCTGTCACACACAGCTTTCACCATCTCCGGCGGCATCTTCAGCTCCCCGGGCACTCCCTTTGCCTTGGCATCCAGCACGCCGCCGGTAATCATCAGCTTGATCAGGTCCACTCCCTGCTCTTTCGCCCGGTCGACCTGAGCCAGAGCCTGAGGAATGTCCTCTGCCGCCACCGCCACGGAGCCGGCCATATGTCCCCCGGGGACAGAGATCCCCTCGTTGGCGGCCAAGATACGGGGGCCCAGCTTCTCGCCCCGGGCAATCTCATCCCGCAGCCGGGTATCAAAATCCCCCAAGCCCCCCACCGTGCGAATGGTCGTCACACCGCTCATCACTTCGGTTTTGGCAAAATCGGCCGCCATGCGGTAGGCCGCCGCTTTCAGCAGGGAATTCCCCATCAGCCGCTCCACCAGCTTGGCGTTGTCCCGCTGCTTCTTCTGGGGCTTTCCGTTCCCGGCCAGATGTACGTGCATATTGATCAAACCGGGCATCAGATATCCGCCCTCTATGTCCACAGCGGTGTATCCCTCCGGGATCTCCCGCTCCGGCACAATACCCGTGATCAGTTTTCCCTCTGTCAGCACCGCCAGTCCGCTGCGCACCTGCATATTCTCAGTGCCGTCTAAAAGATATCCGTTTCGATAGGCGTATTTCACCTGCGCCACTCCTTTTCTTCCCCTAAATTCTCCCAACATAGATCCTTCCTCTGATTTTATTCGTTTTTCTTTCCCTCCGCAAGGGACAGATCGCCCCCAATGTCCAAGGTCAATCCTCCCCCAGGATCACAGGCACCGTCTCCGCCGGGACAACCGCATCCGGCTTCACCCGGCAGGCAAAGGCCAACACCTCCACCCCTCCGGCCGCCGCCCGGCGCAGGGCCTGCCCGAACTCCGGGTGGGTATCATCGTTGGGCTCCAGATATTTGACGCCCTCCATCTGCACCACAAAGCACACGGCAGCTTCATACCCCTCCTTCTTGGCGTTCAGCAGACCGTTCAGATGCTTTACCCCCCGCAAGGTGGGGGCATCAGGGAAGCGGACCACACCATTCTCCTCCAGCGTGACCCCCTTCACCTCCACAAAGCCCCGGCGCTGCCCCGCCTCCCAGTAGAAATCAAAGCGGGAGTCGCCGTGGGTGGTCTCCGGCCGCAGCAGGGTCAGCCCGGGGACAAAATGCCCCGCCTCGGCCCACTCCCGGAACAGCGGGTTAGGGGCCTGGGCATCCATATTGATGGTCAGCGTCCCTTTCTCCACCGTCACCAGGTCATATCTCGTCTTGCGTCCCGGATGCGCTTCGCCCCAGTCCTGCACATACACAACCGCCCCGGGGGACAGCAGTTCCCGGCATCGGCCGGTATTCTTTACATGGACAGTCTCCTCCCGGCCGCCTATCTCCACTTTGGCAATAAAGCGGTTGGGCCGGGACAAAAAATGTCCTTTTACAATATTTTTATACTCCATCTTGTGCGTTCCTCCGGGATTCTGTATAATGTTCAGTATACAGCAGAAATCGCCGCTTCTCAAGAGGGCGCTTTTCTGCCGTCCCATTTCCTCATACAGGAGGCTTCTATGCATATTCCTACCTGTCAGACCAACGAGCTGGATCTGATGGACTTCGACCGCGCCCTGGCGCAGGCCCTTCAGCCCAGCCCCGACTACGACATCAGCCGTTGGCTGTATGTCCCCAATACTTACTCCGAATACCGTTATATTCTGGGTACCCGGGGGGAGCATCCCCTGATCTGCGTGGGGATCAATCCCTCTACCGCTGCCCCGGATGCCTTGGATAACACCCTGAAATCCGTAGAGCGGGTGGCCCTGCACAACGGGTTCGACAGCTTTTTGATGTTTAACGTATACGCCCAGCGGGCCACCGACCCCGACGATATGGAGCAGACATACAACCCCCTTCTCCACCAGGAGAACATGAAGGCCTTTGACTATTTGCTCTCTCTGGATCGGTCCGGAAGTCCCGCAGTGTGGGCCGCCTGGGGCACCATCATCGAAAAGCGCCCCTATCTGCCCGCCTGCGTCCGGGACATGATCGACCTGGGCCGGGCCCGCAGCGCCCGGTGGTACTCCGCGGGCAAGCGCTCCAAGAAAGGGCACCCCCACCATCCGCTTTATCTGCGGAAGGACAGCGTTCTGGAAGAATTTGACGCGGCAGGGTATTTACAGACCCTGTGACCCATGTCCGCCTGCGCCGGACAACACTTTGATTTGACCCACCGGATCGGCCCCGGTGAAAAGAAGGAGGATATCCCCATGGCAAAATTCAGATTAGGAAAAACAGAACTGATGGTGGAGAAACAGGGCT
>CAJMQD010000074.1 GCA_905215425.1 uncultured bacterium | reverse complement strand
GTCTGCGCGGCATCAAGCGCTTTTTTGTTATTTATCATTCCCCTTCAGCATCTCCATCTCAATTTTGCTCAGAATCGGCGCGCGGGTGTTCCATTCCCGTATTGCAGATTCCACATATTCAGAAAATGCCTTCGTCTCCTCGTTGCAAACATCCGTGTCTGCATAGCAGTTTCCCCACTTTGTAAGGTATGGGTTCGGGTTTATAAGCGGCTCAGTAAATACAGGCTTTCCACTGCTTCTGCATTTATTACAGATGTCTTGTATCCTGTACACAAGTTTCTTGTCTCCACGAAAGTTTTGCCCAACAAATCTATGGTCTTTGAATGAAACCTTTCCATTCCCCTTGCAGAACGGACAAGGCAGCAGCGCCCCCGCTTCCGTCAGCCGTCGAGCCGCCTCTTTTGAGCCGAGCATCGCTAATTTAATGTCATCCATGTATAATCCCCTTCTCTATGTCCGCTATGGCCTGAAACACCGGATAAAACTGCTGGGGAACTACTGCGTTTCCAAGGCATTTAAGTCTGTCCACCCGAGAGGGAACCCCATAAGCCACTCTACAAATGTCGGGTTCAATTGGCCACCAGCCACCACGTCCAGGCTTGGCCCTCCGTCTCTGTGCCTCTCTCCATTCCCTCTGCTGTTCTGCGCTTTCGGCGTGGGCCACATCTTCACCATCCCGCTCAAATTTGGCTCGCCCCTGCTGTTGTGATAAAACTTCCGGTTCGCCGAATCTGACGCAATCGGAGTTTTCCAAAGAATAGGTTCTCCGTCCTCTCCCGTTATGTTTTCTTTCCAGCGCTCTACACCCGATAATCGCGCATCTGTCCCTCCTGTGCGGGGCGTCGACGGAACAAGCCGGAATAATAAACGCTTGGACGGAGTAACCTTCGTTTTCCAGGTCAGCGTACACCTGGTCGAGTGCCATATTGACGATCCCAGCAACATTCTCGCCAACGACCCAAGCGGGCCGGAGTTCCGATATAACTCTAAGCATTTCAGGCCAGAGGTAACGGTCATCTTCACTGCCTCTTCGCTTCCCGGCAACGGAGAAGGGCTGGCACGGAAATCCTCCTGAAACAATGTCAGCTGTTCGCAGTCCTGTTTTTTCATAAAAGCTCTCCTTTGTCAGCGTCCTGATGTCCCTCCAGCGTGGCACATCTGGCCAGTGTTTTTCCAGCACCTTTGTCGGATAGTCTGCCCACTCGCATTGTCCTACGGTTTTAAAACCAGCCGTTTCCGCCGCAAGATCCAAGCCTCCAATGCCGGAAAACAGGGATAGATGGGTTAGCTTCGCCGCCTCTTTGTCGCCCAGCAGGGCGGCCTTCTCATCCTTCACGATATCTCCTCCTATGGTTTTTCTCCTGGTTCCTCGATCTCGATCTCTATCCTTGGCTTTCCCTTGTCCACAGCGAAGCTGTCAGAAAATCCTTCGATATTCTCCCAGCCGTCATTCCTCAGAACACCCATCTTCACTAAGGCGTCCTGGATAACCTTCCGGCCAAAGCTGGAGATGTTGTCCTTATCCCGTCTCCGGTTCTTTTCCACCCAGAGGTATCGCATGAACACAGGCTCCCGTAAAGGCATTCTGATCTGACGTCTAAGAGCTATGATTACCGATGTCTGGCAATCCCGTTTCAGTTTTGCCCCCTTCTGCCGGTGGCCCCGTTCCGCTTCTATGTACTCGTTGAGACCAGGCAGAGAAAACGGGATAATCAGCCGCATGTTTTCCTCCACCACTTTTCACGCAGTGGCTCTTGGGCTATAACGATATTTTCCACTGCTGGCGGGGCCGTGTATGCCTCCAACACAATTCGAAGCGCCTGCGCAACTTCCCGATGGTCTTCCGCGAAGAATGTCCCGGCTTGAATCAGCGCCTCTCTCCGTCTGATCTCTCCCTCTATCAGCTCCATTATTCGCGCCCTATCCATTCTTCATCTTCAACTCCCATGTGTAACATTTTGACGGGCTTCCATCAGCCTGATAGAACCGCTTAGACGCTTCGTTGTAATCAAGCCGCACCCGATCCCTCGCTCCAAACTCTCTATTCTTCAGCACGGTCAGGAGTGTAGAATATCCGACCTCCCGCACCTTCTCCTCCGGTACCCGCTCGACCTTGAACACGTTGTCAGCCCGGTTTGTAATATCCGCGCTCCCACCTACATCGTCCGCTTCAATCGGGCCGTCCGTTTTCCTGGGATGCGCCACCAGATGCACATGGACATCCAGCCGCTTTGAAAACGCCACCAGCCTCCCGGCAAATGAGGACTGCGCTCTCCAAAATCCAATTTGCTGCTCGTTCTTTAGTTCAGCCGTCATGATGTTATCTACCAGAAACGTGTCACACCCATACCTCCGGTTGGCATACTCGAAAAGTTTGAGAATGTTGTCCTCGTCATGAGCATTCTTCTGCTGAATGTCCGTTAAAAACAGCATCTTGTCCCACCACTCGTTGATTGCCGGTATAACCCGATCCTCAACATCGTACATAACTCGGCCCGTCCGTTGGTCCTCCCGCCGCCGGGTGTGGAGATAACCCGCCGCCTGCTGGAGCAGCCCAAGTTTAAACTGCTCCTTTGGAAGCTCCCCAGAGTAGGCGCAGACGCAATGGCTTTGGTTCACCGCGTCTAACAATATCTGTCCCAGAATGGTGCTCTTGCCCTCCCCACGCTTTCCGGTCCAGACGGACAGCTCTCCGCCTACAAAACCTCCAATGGCCCGGTCCAGGTCAGGGATACCGGACACCACCCGCTTGGCGTTTTTCCGCTGTGTTGTGTCCACATCCGCCAGGTTGAGCAATCCTTGAGTGGGCAGCTCCTCCGCGTTGAGCAGCAGCCGGTCAATGGCTTTCAGGCCGCCCTCCTCCCGCAATGACCACACCGTCTCGCACCCCAGGAAGTCACGTGGCGCTGGTACCATCACCGGGATGGGCACTCGCGCGGTCAACTGCTCCGCCGCCTCATCCTGTGCGGCACCAGGTGGGATCGCCAGCAGGATATACGGGAACTGAGCCAGCCACTCCGTCCATCCGTTGACCTCAGACCAGGGTGCTGTCAGCGATTTGCACACCGCGTTGATCCTCACTGCGTCCACGTCCTCCGCGTTCCGTACCCACCAAAGCCCCGTGGGCTGGGATGGGTCTATGAACTCAGGACGGAACAACAGGGCGTCATTTGGCCCAGTAATCATCCTCTCCCTCCCCCTTCCGCTTGTCTTCCACCGCGTCCCAGTCGGATAAACATCGAACTCCTTGAGCCAGCTTATTTCGCAGGATCGCCCGGATATATGACCAGGACGTTTTTTTCTCATCCAGGGCAATATCAAACGCCCTTTGACAGCACTCCGGCCCCATCTGCTCCACATATCCCTTTAGCTCATCAAGGCTCTGTTGTGACGGATTGGCGTTGATTTTATCCAGGTACGCAGACATGACGGTGGCGATGGCTTCGCGCGTGCGTGCGGAGGATGTTTCCTGTTCTAACGATAAGTTATCTATATACGATGATGATGTTCCATTTCCTAAAGGTAATACCATGGTATTACCACTGGACATACCATCGTCATCCTTTTGTTTATTCCACCGCTTTGCCACATTCTCTCTTTGCCGTTGAGAGTGAGCCTCCCTTTTTTTGATCTCCTCCTCCATTCGGCGGTTGAACAGCTTGCCGTCCTCGTCCGTCTCAAACTTCCCCCGGACCTCCTCAGACAGCCTCCCGACCGCACGGGCTACCTCCCCCTCCGTCATGTGCCCCCGCTCCCTCTGGAGGCACAGTAGGGTGATGTACTGGCCACGCTCCTTCATATTCATCAGAGCCGCCCCGCCCAGGAAATCGGATGTATAGAACAAAACGGCGGGGTCTTTGTTCTTTGCCATCTTATCTCATCCCCTTAAAACGGGAGTTTGCCGTCATCGTCGGCCAGTTCAGAAAAGCCGTCCTGCTGGGGCTCCGGCGCTCCGTAGTCCCCGCTGGTGTTGGAGGTGTCCCCGCTCCGCTGAGAGTCCCCGAAGTAGATATGGTCGGCTACCACCTCCGCGCTGGTGCGCTTGTTGCCGTCCTTGTCCGTCCAGTCACGCATCTGGAGCCGGCCCTCCACAACAGCCATACGTCCCTTAGTAAAATAGCGGCTGACAAACTCCGCCGTGTTCCGCCAGGACACCACATCGATAAAGTCAGTGGTCCGCTCGCCGGTGGCCTTGTCCTTGAAATCCCGGTCTACGGCCAGGGAAAAGGAGGCCACGGGTGTGCCTGTCTGGGTACGCCTGAGTTCTGGATCGCGGGTCAGACGTCCCATGATGAATACTTTATTGAGCATTGTTATCCTCCAATCTGTACTCGGCGTAGCTCACCGCCTTGCCGTATCGGTTTTTTGCGCTGACAGTTGTTTTCCTGATTGAATACCCATGCTTGTGCCTGAGATCATATATCCTCGCTCCCAGTCGGTAGCAACCCAAGTCCAAAAATGCCTGTGCCGGGTTGATAGAACCAAAATCCTTTATGTACTGGAGGACTTGCTCACACTGTCCCATTTGTGATACCTCACTTTCTCCTCGGTCCAGTCAGGATAAAAGCCTCTGAGATAGTTGATGATGTATGCCCTGATGTCCGCCTGGGAATGGAATCCAAGAGGCCGCAGCCGATCCATAAACAGCCCCTCGTCAAAAGCGTAGTGGCAGGGGCCGCACAGGGTAACGATGTTCTCCACCACCCCCATGCCGCCCTGGGAGCGGCGCACCACATGACAGTGGGGGCCTCCCGGAGCGCCGCAGAGGATGCAGGTGGCGGGACCTTGGGTGCAGTCCCGCGCGGCCACAGCGGCCTTGACACGGGCCGATATGGCTGTTTGTTTGGTCTGTTTATGCACGGCCCCACTCCTCCTTCATGGCCGCCAGCTTCTCAGGCGGCAATGTCTCAATGCCAAGGTCCTTGCAGTCTTGCACGATGCTGTCAATGAGCCGGGACATTTGCCTGGTGTTGTATCTGCTGGAGCCGTAATAGGCCCTGATAACCAGCCTGTCGCCGTCCTTGTCATAGCCAACCTGTTCCGTAGGCCACCCTGTCCCAAGCAGTTCCCATGCCACACGGAATGTATTTGCTTCATCCTCCGTCAGGGTAAAATCCTTAAACGGTCCGACTTCCCGTACCTTTTGTATGTAGAGTTCTTCCTTTGTTGTGTGAAGTGCGTCAGCCATTTTGTCCAGCAGCACCCAGCAGTAGTCATTTGCGTTCATGCTCCGCTTGTCCCGGTGCTGCTTGATCTTACAGTCATATAATTTGTTCTGTTTCTTTAGCACAAACTCCCTGGCCGGGGCGGTTTCGTTCACCTTCAGGCACAGCCACAGGCCGTCCTCCATTGAGATTTTCGACTGTGTGAAGGTTAGATTCATTTCGCCGCCTTCTTCCCGCACTTGATACAAAGTGGCTCCCCATACCTGGCTTTGGCCCGTTCCGCAATCGTCTCCGCCTTGATCAGCTCCTGTCCATCCCAGAAATCAGGGATCAGCATACCGCACCGCTGACATTTGATAGGGGTATCTCCTACAGGAGGGACACGCTCTCCGGGCTTGCCTGGTTCAACGTTGTACCCACCTCTGGTAACCTTTCCCTCGTCACTCCTGTTCTGGTCCGGATCGTCCCCGGTAATGATCTTGTATGCTTTGAGAAGGGCA
>CAJMQD010000073.1 GCA_905215425.1 uncultured bacterium | reverse complement strand
TCCAACTATCCTTCCCTCCGAATCCTTTGGCCGGAAGGACTTTTTCGACAGCCTGGCCTTTCACCGCAATCTTACGCCCTTGCCGGGCGGCGTTTCATCCAGGCGAGGAAGCCAAGGATCAATACCACGCCAACGGCCAGACAGATCACCGCATTTTGCAGAAATCCGGCCAGCAGGAAGCATACAAAGCTGACCACTGCCACCGAGACAGCGTAGGGCAGCTGCGTGGACACATGGACCACATGGACGCACTGGGCCCCCGCAGAGGACATAATGGTGGTGTCAGAGATGGGGGAGCAGTGGTCGCCGCACACAGCCCCGGCCAGACAGGCGGACATGCCGATATACAGCAGCGGGTCCTCCACCCCAAACATATTGGAAACAATGGGGATCAGGATGCCGAAGGTGCCCCAGCTGGTACCGGTGGCAAAGGCCAGCAGGCAGGCCACTACAAAAATCACCGCAGGCAGAAAGTTCGACAGTCCCTGGGCAAAGTCGCTGTGCATCAGCATCTCCACAAAGGAGGCCGAACCCAGAAGGTCGTTGGAGATATTTTTCAGAGAGGTCGCCAGCGTCAGGATCATGATGGCGGGCACCATGGCGATAAAGCCCTGGGGCACACAGTCCATCGCCTCTTTAAAGGTGAGCAGACGGCGGCAGACCAGATAGGCGATCAGGAATATGAGGGCCAAAATTCCGCCCCAAGGCAGACCCACAAAGGCATCCGTATTGCCGAAAGCCCCCACAAAGTCCCCGGCATACTCCGTGCCGCCCCAGGCGTCTGCCCCAAAATAACCGCCCACATACAGCAGTCCCACCACAGAGATGACCACCAGGATCACAATGGGCAGAACCAGATCGATCACCCGGCTGCGGGGGTTAGAGATGACCTCCTCGCTGTTCACCCGCTCCTGCCCGGAGAACAGGTCTCCGTGCTCCACCGCATTGTGTTCGTGCCGGGCCATCGGTCCGTAATCCACCTGCATCAGGATCAATCCCAGCACAAAGACAAAAGTCAAAAGGGAATAGAAGTTATAGGGGATAGCCCGGACAAACAGGCCGATCCCGGACAGGCCGGTCCCCTCCGTAAACTTGGACACGGCCGCCGCCCACGAGCTGATGGGTGCGATCATGCAGATAGGGGCGGCTGTGGCGTCGATCAGGTAGGCCAGCTTGGCCCGGGAGATCCGGTGTCCGTCGGTGACAGGCAGCATGACGGAGCCCACAGTCAGGCAGTTAAAATAGTCGTCAATAAAAATCAGAACGCCCAGTACAAAGGTGGCCAGCTGTGCCCCCACCCTGGTCTTGATGTGGGTTCTGGCCCAGCGTCCAAAGGCGGCAGATCCTCCGGCCCGGTTCAGCAGCGACACCACCACACCCAGAATCACCAGAAACACAAAAATGCCTGCGCTACCGGAGACAGCATTCACCAGACCTATGCCGACCACGTTATCCACCGCAGCAGGAATGGAGCCGCCGCAGGCAAAGGCGCCGCCCACTACGATGCCCACAAACAGGGACGAGTAGACCTCCTTGGTGATCAACGCCAGCCCAATGGCTACCACCGGGGGCACCAGCGCCCAAAAGGTGGCATAGGTATTCTCTACCGTAAGGGGGACCAAAATTGCCATGGCCGCAATCACCGCACAGGCCACGCCCAGAAGAAGTCGATTTTTTTGCTTACTCATGTTAGGATTCCTCTCTTTTCAGACAAACAAAAGGGCCACGGACAGCAGCTTTACGCGCGCCATCCATGGCCTTACTCTCCCCACAGAGTGGGGAATAAAAGCGGACAGCTCTCCACGTTGACCGTGACAGTCCGCAAGATATTCTCTTACGCACCAGGACTGACGGGGCAGGCACCCTCGTCCTCCTTCGGCGGATTCCCCTCTCCTCCGGAACGGCTGCCTGGCCTTAAATCCCGGAGTACGCATGAAATCCGCGCCTCTATCTCTGCTGATTTAGTTGTAATAATAACAGAATCTTAGCACTGACCCTTGTCCTTGTCAAGGGCCTTTTCCGCCGACTCCACCCGCAGACGGTCATCCCCCACATTCATCATGCAGAAGGTGTACGTCCCCGTAGCCACCAAACGGTCCTGGCTGTCGGTAAGCTCTACCCGCACCACAGACAGCGTCCGCCCGATTTTTGTGGCCACAGCCACGCAGCGGACCCAGGGCGCAGTGCCCGGACGGAGATACTCCATGGTGCTGTTGGTCGTGACGCAGGTATTGCCATACTTGGAACAGGCGCAGGTACCCGCCATCGTATCCGCCAAGGTCACCAGGGCGCCGCCATGGACCATACCATGGGGATTCAAGCTGTTCTCCGTTACAAACAGCCGTCCCTCTGTTCTTCCGGTCTGGACCTTCTCCAGAAAAATGTTGTTGTAAGCCGAGAACTGATGGGGCCCGTTCACCATGGCCTTCAGCCGTTCTTCAATCTCTCTCTGCTCCATAAAATCTTCCTTTCTGTTTTCCCACTTCTCCCTCCGCCCACATAGGATGGTGGGAATACTGGATGGAGGGATACTCATATGGAATCAAACCACGCTCCGGACCCCAGAGACCCCCTGATCTTTCAGAGTGTGTGGCAGCGGGTCACCGCCGGACAGGAGGACAGCCCCATCGCCCTGCTCCCGCCGCCGGAGGAAAAGACTTTCCCCCCGGTCCGTGAGGTCGCCCCCCAGCTTCTGCTGGAGGGCTGGATGGATCGTCTGGCCGCGGCCGTCCGGGACACTCTGGCGCTGGCCCGTCGCTGGCCCGGTCCCGTCTCCCGGCTGGCCTGGAGTCAACTCCGCACCCTGCGGAACCAGCTCCGCCGTCTGGACACCGGCCATTTTCTTCTTACCGGCCGGAGATATACACCTCAGGTGTCCGAACCGTCTCTGCCGCCGCTCCCCCGGGACAACGCGCTGCGCCAACACTGGCTGCGCTTCCGGCAGTGGGCCGAACAGGCGCAGGCGGAAGGCGACCGCGTGTCCTGCGCTCCCGTTCGTCTGCTCTGCTATGGCCTGTCCCGGCAGTCAGCGGAGCTGGCCCGGGAGATCCAGACCTTTTTAGAACATTTCGGCGCACTTTAACCAATTTCGCGTTGTTTCTTGTCCGGAGCTATGATAAAATAAATGAACCCAGATATTTTAACATAAGCATAGGGGGATTGCTATGTGTGAAACGGAGAATTTCTCCTTCCTGTCAGCCGACGGGATACACCAAATTCAATGTCGCCTTTGGCTGCCCGCCTGTCCGCCCCGCGGCGTTGTCCAGCTCGTCCACGGAGTTGCGGAACACATGGGCCGCTATGAGGATACCGCCCGCTTTCTCACCGGTCACGGCTTCGCCGTGTGCGGGGAGGACCATTTAGGCCACGGCCGCACCGCCTCTGACGGGAAATACGGCTACTTCGGCCCCAAAAACGGCTGGAGCCTCCTGGTCCGGGATATCGCTCAGCTCCGTCAGCGCATGGGGCGGCGTTTTCCCGGGATACCCTATTTCATCCTGGGCCACTCCATGGGCTCTTTTCTCACCCGGACCTACCTGATCCAGTATCCCAGTACGGTCCACGGGGCCATTCTGTCCGGCACCGGACAGGAGGCTCCCGCTCTGGTTTCCATGGGACAGGCTCTTTCCGCCCTGCTGTGCCGTTTGAAGGGGCCCGACTATGTCAGCGACCTGGTCTACTCCCTGTCCTTGGGAAACTACAATCGTCCCTTCCGTCCCAACCGCACAGACTCTGACTGGCTCAGCCGGGACGAGGCCTCGGTGGACGCTTTTCTGGCCGATCCTCTGTGCGGCTTTCATCCCACCGTGGGTATGTTCCGGGATATGCTGGGGGGGATCCGGTTCATCGGTGCGCCCTGCAACGCCGCCAAAATGGATCCGGCCACCCCGGTCCTCTTTCTCTCCGGCGACCGCGACCCTGTGGGCTCTATGGGGGCGGGGGTACAGCGGGTGGCCAAGCTGTTCACAGATGCAGGCTGCCGTTCTCTCTCCGTCAAGCTCTATCCCGGTGCGCGGCACGAAATTCTGAACGAGATCAACCGACGGGAAGTGTGGGACGACCTTCTCCGCTGGTTGGAGAAAAATTCGCCCCTCTAAGCTGTGATTTTTGTCAGCCTGAACCAAGGAAAAAATACATTAAGCTTCCATTTTGTTTTTCACAGCTGGATTTTCCCCTGTTTCCCCCTTTCCGGCCTCGATCTGCCCTGTGATTCCCTTCCGACGTTTTTTGAAGGCTCTTAATTTTTTCTTGCATAATTTCAAAAACAGTGGTTTAATAATCAAAACTTCCAGGAGCGTCACAGTCTATGAGTAAAAAGAAAATCTCCGTGATCTGTATGGACCCTCTGGCTGCCGCCGCCTATGCGGCGGACATCCGTTCTCTCTTCGGCGATGTGGCCCAAGTCGACACCTTTTCCATTTGGGACGGCACCGCCACAGGTATGCTTCCCCCTGCCGATATCTATGCCGCCACCACCGACGCCTACGGCTCTGCCGAGGAGTTCTCCCGCCATGTTCCCCCAGGCAGTCAGATGATGGGAATCGAAGTCTCCTTCCGCTGGGAGACGCTGAACCGTCTGAAGGAAATTCCTGGCGGGAGTAAGGTCCTATTTGTCAATATGACCCCTACCATGGCCCGGGAAGCAGTCTCCCAGCTGGAACAGCTGGGCATCAACCATGTGAAGTGGATCTCCTACTTCCCCGGCCTTCAGCTGCGGGACCATGACGATATCCACATCGCCGTCACCCCGGACGAGGAGCGCTACGTTCCCGACTGGATCGACACCACCATCAACCTTGGTCAGCGCACCTGCACCACCAGCATGGTGGTGGAAATCGCGCTGCGTCTGGGCTTGGATCACCTTTTGGAAACGGAACCCTTCCAGAACTACTTCCACTCCATCGCCAGCAGCAACTATGGCTTTAACCAGATGTTCGCCCGTTCCACCCGGTTGGAAAGTCAGTTCCACATTCTGATGGAAAACCTGCGGGACGGCGTGATTGCCAT
Organism: uncultured bacterium; assembly: GCA_905215425.1. GTDB lineage: Bacteria > Bacillota > Clostridia > Oscillospirales > Oscillospiraceae > Lawsonibacter. The sequence goes on along the minus strand of CAJMQD010000073.1, from coordinate 723 downwards.
CAACGAAAAGGGCGTGGTGTATGCCTGTAACCAGCACGCCCAGGACATGACCGGTGTTAACTTTGTGATGAATGAGCGCAACCGCTGCACCGAATTGTTCCCCTACATTCCCTTTACTGAGTGCCTTCAGTGCACCCACCCTATGCCCATAAAGCTGGTCAAGGTCAACGGAGCCAACCTGAGTATTGAAGTTATCCCCGTTATCCGCAACGGCACATGTATCGGCGCCTTTGCCATTCTTCAGCGCTTTAATGAGATGGAGGAGCGGCAGAACGAACTGCGCAGCCAGCTGTTCCAGAAGGGCCACTACGCCAAATACAGCTTCGACGATGTGATCGGCCAATCCGAGGCCATTCTGCACACCAAACAAGTTTTAAAGCGAATGGCTCAAAGCGAAAGTCCCGTCCTTCTGATCGGCGAAACCGGAACCGGCAAGGAGCTCTTCGCTCACGGGATCCACCGGGAATCCCGGCGAAGCTCCGGCCCTTTCGTCGCCATCAATGTGGCCGCTTTCCCGGAAAGCCTGCTGGAAAGCGAACTGTTCGGCTATGAGGAGGGCGCCTTCACCGGAGCGAAGCGGGGCGGCAAACCCGGTCTGTTCGAGTTCGCCCACAAGGGCACCCTGTTTTTGGACGAGGTAGAGGGCATGAGTTCCTCCCTCCAGGTCATGCTTCTGCGCGCCCTTCAGGAGCGCGAGATCATGCGGGTGGGCGGCAAGCAGAT
>CAJMQD010000072.1 GCA_905215425.1 uncultured bacterium | reverse complement strand
AGGAGGGAAATGTTTATGCGTCCGCCTTAAAAAAGCGCCCCCCGATTTTTCTTATACATTTAAATAAAAAAATACGCGCAAAACCTTGCTATGAAGACGAAAATTTGGTATAATAAATGAGTTGATCGTGGGCCTTTTTACCGGGCCCACCTGTTCTGATTTGGCAGAGAAGGAGGCCCCCAGCATGAACCCTGCCGCCGACGTCTGGGCAAAGGTCCTGGACCTGATGCAGCCCGAAATGACGACAACTACCATCAAAACCTGGTTCGACGATGCTACCGCCGTCGCTCTGGAGGAGACCAGGTTCGTTCTGTACAGCCCCACCCGCTGGAAACGGGACATTATTGCCTCCCGTTATGTTTCCAAGATCCAAGCCGCTCTGCGGGAGCTTTTTTCCGCCGATCTGGACGTGGTGGTTCTGACAGAGGACGAGCTGGCCAAATACGACCAGCCCAAGCAGGATAACACCGGCTTTGCGGTAACCGACAAATACACCTTCGACAATTTCGTCGTAGGTCCCTCCAACAAATACGCCTATAACGCCGCCCACGCAGTGGCGGAAGGCTCCGGCCTGACCTACAACCCGCTGTTTATCTACGGTCAGCCCGGCCTTGGCAAGACCCACCTGCTGTACGCTATCGCCCACCGGGTACGGCAGCTGCACCCGGACTATAACATCCAGTATCTGAAAAGCGAAGACTTTGTCAACGAGCTGATCGGTTATCTCCGCCGGGGCGCCGATATGCAGCAGTTCCGGGACAAGTACCGCACCGCAGACCTGTTCCTGATGGACGACGTTCAGTTCATCGCGGGAAAAGACTCCAGCGAGGAGGAGCTGTTCCATACCTTCAACACACTGTATGAACAGGGAAAGTCCATCGTATTCACCTCCGACCGCCCGCCCACGGAGATGCTCCGTCTGGAGCAGCGTCTGCGGGACCGCTTCCGCCGCGGCCTGACCTGCGACATCCAGCCCCCGGACTACGAGACCCGAGTGGCCATCATCAAAAACAAGGCCATCCGCATGGGGGTGGAGCTGCCCGCCCCGGTGTTGGAGTACATTGCAGAAAACATCACCTCCAGCGTGCGGCAGATCGAAGGCACCGTGAACAAGCTGCTGGCCTATCAGGACCTGATGGGCGACGCCGTAAACAAAGACACGGTTCTTCGGGCGGTCAAGGATATGCTCAACGACAAAACCGACATTCTGCCCACCGCCGGCGTCATCATTGAAGAGGTCTGTAAGTTCTTCAATATGGAGCCCGAGATGCTCCGGGGGCAGAGCCGGACCAAAGAGGTGGTTCTGGCCCGCCAGATCGCCATTTATCAGATCCGGCAGATGACCAACCTGTCCCTGAAGGAGATCGGCAAGGAATTCGACGGCCGCGACCACACCACGGTCATGCACTCCGCAGAGCGGATCGAGACCATGCTGAAAACCGACCGGGAGCTGAAGGAGATCATCAAAGACATCACCTCCAACGTAAATAACCGGTACGACTGAGCCCGGTTTTTCCATGCTCCCCTCAGGGAGGATGCCCCGTTTCAGCGCCGTCTTTTCCCCTGTTGCAGCCCGCTTGAATCAGTCTCAGAATCGGTCCGCTTTTCCACATCGCAATGTGGAATGTGGAGAATTCATGTGGACAACTTTTGTCCTTATTTTGCCCTGTGGAAAGCCCCTTTTTCTTTCCACATCGCCCTGTGGACGACTTTTTCTTACTGCCCCAATGCAATTTCGTCTTTTTCACAAATCCACAGGCCCTACGACTTTTACGAAAAATATATCCTTTCCTCTCCTCCTTCGAGAGAGAAAGACCCAAGGAGGTCCGTTATGAAGTTTTCTTGCGAAAAGGCCCTGCTCTCCACCGCCGTATCCACTGCCTCCCGCGCCGTTTCCCCAAAAAGCTCGATTCCTGCCATGGAGGGAATTTTGATCGAAGCAGGTTCTGTCCTCCGTCTGACCGGTTATAATTTAGAGACCGGAATTCAAGCCACAGTTCCCGCTGAGATACGGGAAAAAGGCTCTCTTGTCCTCTCTGCCCGCCTGTTTTCTGAGATCGTGCGGAAAATGCCCGACGATACTCTTACATTTTCTTCCAACGGCTACAACGTGAACATCAAATGCGGCCTGTCCGAGTTCAATATTCTGGGCACCGACCCGGAGGAGTTCCCTGAATTGCCCTCGGTGGATCAGCAAAATGCCCTGACGTTGAAGCAGCCTGTCCTGCGCTCTATGATCGGACAGACTCTGTTTGCCGTCAGCGACAACGAGAGCCGCCCTGTTCACACAGGTTCTCTCTTTGATGTGGAAGGAAATACCCTCACGGTGGTCTCTGTGGACGGATATCGGCTGGCCCTGCGCCGGGAGACGGTGGAGGAAAAACACGGCGTGGAGAATTTTTCCTTCGTAGTCCCGGGCTCCGCCCTGTCTGAGGTGGAAAAAATCTGCTCCGGCGAGGAAAAAGTGACCGTCACCCAGGGTGCCCGGCACATTATGTTCCAGGCGGGGGACATTCTGCTGGTGTGCCGCCGGTTAGAGGGGGAGTTCCTGCCCTATAAGAGCGCCATTCCCCGGAACAACACCACCATCATTCAGGCGGACAGCCGGACGCTGCTGTCCTGTCTGGACCGCGTGTCCCTGATCATCAGCGAAAAGCTGAAATCCCCCCTTCGCTGCGTGTTTGGCGACGGTATGCTGTCCGTTTCTACGAAAACAGCCATCGGCGACGCCGCCGACCAGTGCCCCATTATGGGGGATGGCGGCGGTCTGGAGATCGGCTTCAACAACAAGTATCTGATGGACGCCATTAAGGCCGCCCCCGCCGACAAGCTGCGGCTGGAATTCACCTCCGGCGTGGCCCCCTGCGTCATTTTGCCGGCTGAGGGGGAGGAGACCTTCATTTATATGGTGCTTCCCGTCCGTCTGAAAGCAAATTAACGAACAGAGTGGGAGGGCTATATGGAACTTCATGACATTCAGATTCATACCGAATATATCAAGCTCCAGGATCTGCTGAAGTTCGCCGGCGCGGTCGAGACCGGCGGCGACGCCAAGCTGATCATTCAGGAGGGCCGGGTGCAGGTAAACGGCGAAGTGTGCACCATGCGGGGGAAAAAAATGCGTCCGGGGGACCGCTGCATCCTGGATAACGAGTTGATTTTGGTTGTAAAATGATCCTGCGTTCGCTGGAACTGGATTATTTCCGCAACTATCTCCACTTCGAGGCAGCGTTCGACAACCGGGTGAACCTGATCTACGGCGATAACGCCCAGGGCAAGACCAACCTGCTGGAGGCCATCGCCTATCTGTCCTCCGCCCGGTCCCACCGCACCCGGTTTGACCGGGAACTGATCCGGATGGGGGTGGACTCCGCCTTTCTGAAGGGGGAGGTATACAGCCGGGACAGGGATTTTACCCTGGAAGCCCATCTGTTTCGGGGAAAAGGGCGGCAGCTGTGGTCCAACGGAGTGCGGCTGAAAACGGCGGCAGAGCTGTCCGGCATCCTGACCACCGTGCTGTTCTGCCCGGAGGATCTGTATCTGATCCGGGAGGGGGCGGCCGCCCGGAGAAAATTTCTGGACACCGCCATCTGTCAGCTGCGGCCCCGGTACGCCGCCGCCCTGGGGGAGTATAACCGGCTGTATGAGCACAAGACCCGTATCCTTCGGGACTGGCAGGAGAACCCCTCCCTTTTACAGACGCTGGACGACTTCAACCTGCGTATGGCCCAGACCGGGGCCATTCTGATCCATTACCGTGCCCACTTTGTGAAGCGGCTGCAGGAGAATGCTCCCGCCATCCATAGGGACTTTTCCGGGGCAAAAGAGAGACTGGAGCTGGGTTATACCACCGTGTCCACTGTGGACGACCCGTTAAAAACACCCCGGGAGCTGCTGCCCCGGCTGCTGGAGCACCAGGAGCGCCACCGGCAGGCGGAGCTGGATTCCCGTCAGTGCCTGTCCGGGCCACACAAGGACGACCTGCTGGTGGATATCAACGGCGTACCGGCCAAGACCTTTGCTTCCCAGGGGCAGACCCGCACGGCGGCCCTGTCGTTGAAGCTGGCTCAGCGGGAGATCATGGAGGAGGAGACCGGGGAGTGGCCGGTGCTCCTGCTGGACGATGTCCTGTCAGAGCTGGACCCCAGACGGCAGTCCTTTGTGTTGAACCGCATCCGGGGCGGCCAGGTGTTTATCACCTGCTGCGAGGAAGATAAGTTAGAGGGTCTGGAGGGGGGAAGAGCCTTCCAGGTGAAAAACGGAGCTGTGATCGCGGAGTAAAGGCGGATATTCTTATGGATTCGTTGCCCACACCATGCAGGGTCCGGGGGTCATAGGGGCGGCCCGCTGTAGGGCGCGACGACTCGGCGCGCCGCTTAAAGTTTGCCTTTTGCCCGTCCTGTGGTCCCGACTTCCGGAGAAGGACGGGGGATATTTCGCCCCCGGGCGAGGTACTTTCCAGGGATGGAAAGTACCCAAAGATCCCCGGGTCGTCGTCCTCACAAAGTCCGCTGCGCTCAGGACGCCCAGGTGTGGGCATCCCTCGCTGCGCTCCCTTGCTCGTCCTCTCCCAACCACGACCACTACGTTGGGTCGTGGTTGGGTTCCCGGGGCTCCGCCCCCTATGATTCCCGGACCTGGGGCGCACGTTTAGGCCGTGTCCCAAATTTGTTCGGCGCGGGCATGAACTTGGGGCCGCTGCGTCCTCCGCCCGCTGCCGCTTGTGCCGGTCAAATCAGGCGGTCTTTCTTTTCCAATATCGCGCCTCTCGTGTGCCTTGCCTTTTCGGGTCTATTTGGTTGGGGTCGCCCCCTACAATGCATAACATCCGTTTTTCCCATTCCGTAGGGCGCCCGGCGTTCTTGCGGTGCTTTACCGTAGGGCAAGGGCTCTGCCCTTGCCGGATCGGCCCGATGAGGGCATCGGGCCCTACGGAATATCACCATATAGTTCCCGCCCGGGGGTCATAGGGGGCGGAGCCCCTGGGAACCCCACCACGACCCAACGTAGTGGTCGTGGTGGGGAGAGGAGGAGCAAGGGAGCGCAGCGAGGGATGCCCACGCCTGGGCGCCCTGAGCGCAGCGGACTTTGCGACGACGAGGTGGGCGGTATTAAAACTTCAGGCTCCCCCCCTTATTCCGGAAACAAAGGAATCATAACGATCATGTATCTGCATCTTGGACAGTCCGTGATGGTACATCACAGCGATATCATTGGAATTTTCGACCTGGACAATGCCAGCTGGGCCTATAAAACCAGAGAGTTTTTAGACCGGGCGGAGGAGGAGGGCCGGGTAATTTCCGCGTGTGACGATTTGCCCCGTTCTTTTGTGGTGACAGGCTATGGAGAAAAAACCACCGTTTACCTGTCACAGCTCAGCTCCGCCGCACTGACAGGGCGCGTGGAGCGCAACAGCTTTGAATAACCATCTCCAAAGTGGCGAAGCCACTTTGGAGAGTCAGGATGCACGCGAACCAGCCCTCGATTTCTTACGAAAAAGTCGGGCTGGCCCGGGCGAGAAGTGTCATTTCCGACGCACTTGTCGCCGGAAATGACGGATTAAAATTTATTCCGCCACTTGCGGGCGGCGGAACTCCCTGCGGGAGGGCTTTTCCGACAAGAGGTTGGAATACTGAATTTACAGACTTCCCCCATTTCGGGGGTGAAGATAAGCCGGCCGACGGCCGAAGCACGACGAAGGAGAGAAACTATGGCAGAAGAACTTTTGAATTCCACCCAGGTAGAGCACGCCTACGGCGGCTCGGAGATCCAGGTGCTGGAGGGACTGGAAGCGGTCCGAA
>CAJMQD010000071.1 GCA_905215425.1 uncultured bacterium | reverse complement strand
CACACGCACCCGGTGCAGCTTCGAGGTGGCTGGGTACGACCTTGGCATGGGCGTGACCTATCTGGACCCCAAAGGCTCTCAGATCGGCAAGAAGGAGAGCATTGCGGACACTGCCCGGGTGCTGTCCTCTATGTATGACGGGATTGAATATCGGGGCTATGGCCAGGAGATCGTAGAGGAACTGGCCAAGTATTCCAAGGTGCCTGTCTGGAATGGGCTGACCGACGAGTTCCATCCCACGCAGATCATTGCCGATTTCCTGACCATTCAGGAGCAGTTCGGCCATCTGAAGGGCATCAATTTCGTGTATATGGGGGACGCCCGGTTCAACATGGGCAACTCCCTGATGGTGGGCTGTGCCAAGATGGGCCTGAATTTCACCGCCTGCTGCCCCGAAAGCTACCGCCCTGACCCCGCTCTGGTGGAGCAGTGCAGGCGCATGGCCCGGGCCAGCGGAGCGACCCTGACCTTTGAGAGCGACCCCGCCAAGGCTGTGGCCGGGGCGGACGTGATCTACACCGATATCTGGGTCTCCATGGGGGAGCCGGAGGAGGTGTGGCAGCAGCGTATCCGGGACCTGGCGCCCTATCAGGTCAATCAGCAGCTGATGGATATGACCGGAAAAGACAGCACGGTGTTTATGCACTGCCTGCCCTCTTACCACGACCTGAAGACCGAGATCGGCAAGGAGATGGGGGAGAAGTTCGGCCGGCAGGAGATGGAGGTCACCGACCAGGTGTTCGAAGGCCCCCAGTCCATCGTGTTTCAGGAAGCGGAAAACCGGATGCACGCCATCAAAGCGGTTATTGCGGCCACCATTTGAGGGGGGAGAGGCAAATGAAGCGTTACTTAGTTTTGTCTGACGGTACGGTGTTCGAGGGCGAAGCCTTCGGCGCGGAGGGCAGCTGTGTGGGCGAGCTGGTGTTCACCACCAATATGTGCGGCTATATCGAGACTCTCACCGACCCCAGCTACTACGGACAGATCGTCTTACAGACCTTCCCTCTCATCGGCAACTACGGCATGATCCCCGAGGACTTCGAGGGAATGTGCAGTCTGAAGGGCTATGTGGTGCGGGAGTGGTGCCGGAATCCCTCTAACTTCCGCTGTCAGGGGGATTTGGACGCCCAGTTGAAGCAGTGGGGCATTCCCGGTATCTGCGGCGTGGATACCCGGGAGATCACCCGCATCATCCGGGAGCAGGGCGTGATGAATGCGGTGATCTGCGACAAGATCCCTGAGGATCTGACCTTTGTAAAGAACTACACCGTGGCCCAGGCGGTGGCCCATGTCACCGCCCCCACGGACGAGATCTTCCCCGCCCAGGGGGAGCAGCAGTTCCGCGTGGTGCTGATGGATTTCGGGGCTAAGGCCAACATTCAGCGCAGCCTGAGCAAGCGGGGGTGCGAGGTGGTGGCCGTCCCCGCCGATACGACGGAGGAGCAGGTGCTGGCCCTGAATCCCGACGGCGTGATGCTGTCCAACGGCCCTGGCGATCCGGCGGAGAATACCGAGATCATTGCGGAGATCGCCAAGCTCATGGGCAGGGTCCCTGTGTTCGGTATCTGCCTGGGCCACCAGCTCATGGCGCTGAGTCAGGGCGGACAGACCACCAAGCTGAAATACGGGCACAGGGGCGGCAATCAACCGGTAAAAGATTTGGCGGAGGGACGCACCTACATCACAAGCCAGAACCACGGCTATTCCGTGGTGAGCGACAGCGTGAAGAACGGCGTTGTGCGCTATATCAACGCCAACGACGGCACCTGCGAGGGCGTGGATTACCCCGAACTGCGGGCCTTCTCCGTCCAGTTCCACCCGGAGGCCTGCTCCGGCCCCCACGATACCCAATTCCTGTTTGACCGCTTTCTTGCACTGATGAAGGGAGAGAACTGATATGCCGTTGGATAAAAGCATCAAAAAGGTGTTGATGATCGGTTCCGGCCCCATCGTCATCGGCCAGGCGGCGGAATTTGACTACGCCGGTGCCCAGGCCTGCCGCGTCCTGAAGGAGGCGGGGGTGAACGTAGTGCTGGTGAACTCCAACCCCGCCACCATTATGACAGACAAGGCTCTGGCGGATGAGATCTACCTGGAGCCCCTGACCCTGCACACCCTGGAACGGATCATTGAAAAGGAGAAGCCCGACTGTTTGCTGGCGGGGCTGGGCGGTCAGACCGGCCTGACCCTGGCCATGCAGCTGGATAAGGACGGCTTTCTGGACAGCCACAATGTGCGCCTGATCGGCAGCAATGTGGAGGCCATTGACAAGGCGGAGGACCGGCAGCTGTTCAAAGAGACCATGGAGACCATCGGTGAGCCCACCATCCCCTCGGACATCGCCAATGACGTAGATACCGCCCTGGCCATTGCGGAACGGATGGGTTATCCCATCATCGTCCGCCCCGCCTTTACCCTGGGCGGCGGGGGCGGAGGCGTCGCCTACAGCGAGGAAGAGCTGGTGGAGGTGGCGAAAGGCGGCCTGGATGCCTCTCCCATCACTCAGATTCTGGTGGAGAAGTACATCTACGGCTGGAAAGAGATCGAGTTCGAGACCATGCGGGACTCCCTGGGCAACGTCATCGCTGTGTGTTCCATGGAGAATTTCGACCCCGTGGGTGTCCATACCGGTGACAGCATCGTGGTGGCCCCGGCCCTGACGCTGTCCGACAAGGAGTATCAGATGCTCCGCTCTGCCTCGCTGAACATTATTTCCGCGCTGGGCATCGTGGGCGGCTGCAACTGCCAGTTTGCCCTGAATCCGGACAGCTTTGAGTATGCGGTCATCGAGGTCAACCCCCGTGTGTCCCGGTCCTCGGCTCTGGCTTCTAAGGCTACGGGGTATCCCATCGCTAAAATCACCACGAAAATCGCCTTGGGATATACCCTGGATGAGATTCAGAACGATATCACCGGCAAGACCTGCGCCTGCTTTGAGCCCGCCCTGGACTATGTGGTGGTCAAGCTGCCCAAGTGGCCCTTCGACAAATTTGCCGGGGCCTCCCGGGTGCTGGGCACCCAGATGAAGGCCACCGGCGAGGTGATGGCCATCGCCCCCAGCTTCGAGATGGCCCTGATGAAGGCGGTTCGCGGGGCGGAGATCTCCCTGGATACCCTGAACGCCGCCCCCATCTCTGACCTGCCCCTGGAGGAGCGGCTGAAAATCTCCGACGACCACCGCCTGTTCACCATTTTCGAGGCGCTGAAGGCCGGGGTCTCCGTGGAGGAGATCCACAAAGCCACCCGCATCGACAACTGGTTCCTGTATAAGCTGGCGGGTATGGCCCAATTTGAGCAAAAGCTGTCGGCCGGCCTGACGGAGGAGCTGTACCACAAGGGTAAGGACCTGGGTTACCCCGATAAGGCCCTGCTGCGCCTGTCCGGGGCGGAGCAGCTGCCCTGCGCCCACCAGCTAGCCTCCTATAAGATGGTGGACACCTGCGGCGCGGAGTTTAATGCCCAGACCCCCTATTTTTACTCGGTCTCCTCCGGCGTGTGCGAGGCCCGCAGCTTCCAGCGCTCCGGAAAGCCCGTGGTCATGGTTCTGGGCTCCGGCCCTATCCGTATCGGACAGGGCATCGAGTTTGACTACTCCTCTGTCCACTGTGTGTGGTCCCTGAAGGAGCTGGGCTATGACGTAGTCATCGTGAACAACAACCCGGAGACCGTCTCCACCGACTACGACACCGCTGACCGCCTGTATTTCGAGCCCCTCTGCGAGGAGGATGTGATGAACATCATCCGGGTAGAAAAGCCTGTGGGCGTAGTGGTGGCCTTTGGTGGGCAGACCGCCATCAAGCTCACCGGATTCCTGGACCGCAGCGGCGTGCAGATCCTGGGCACCTCTGCCGAGGGCATCGACATTGCGGAGGACCGGGAGCGCTTCGACAAGCTGCTGGAGAAGTTTAACATCCATCGGCCCCGCGGCATGGGGGCTACTACGGAGGCGGAGGCCGTTCAGGCGGCCAACGAGCTGGGTTACCCTGTTCTGCTGCGCCCCTCTTATGTGATCGGCGGACAGAATATGCGCATCGTCCATAACGAGGCCGAGGTGCGCCTGTACATGGACCGTATCCTGGCCCAGGGCATTGACAACCCCGTACTGGTGGACAAGTATATGATGGGTCCCGAGCTGGAGGTGGATGTGATCTCCGACGGCAAGGATGTGCTCATCCCCGGCATCATGCAGCACATCGAGCGGGCGGGTGTCCACAGCGGCGACTCCATTGCCGTCTACCCGCCGTACAGCATCAACGACAAGATGGTGATGAAGATCGCCGACTGCTCCGAAAAGCTGGCCCTGGCTTTGGGGACCAAAGGTCTGGTGAACATCCAATACCTGATCTATCAGGGGGATCTGTATGTGATCGAGGTCAACCCCCGGGCCTCCCGGACCGTACCTTATATCAGCAAGGTCACCGGCGTGCCCATGGTGGATATCGCCTCCCATGTGATGGTGGGCGGAGCGCTGAAGGATGCCGGTTACGGCACCGGACTGTACCCCGCGCCTCCTTACTGTGCGGTCAAGGTGCCTGTGTTCTCCTTTGAGAAGCTGACCGATGCCAACTCCTATCTTGGTCCGGAGATGAAGTCCACCGGTGAGGTGCTGGGTTTGGGCAAGACCCTGAACGAGGCCCTGTTCAAAGGCGTTATGGCCTCCGGAAAGCGGCTGAAGGCCCCGGACGGCACCATGGGCGTATTTCTCAGCGTGGATACCCACGACCAGACGGAGATCGTCTCTCTGGCCAAGAAGCTGGATGATCTGGGCTTCCGGATCTACGCCACGGAGGAGACGGCCTGCTCCGTGCGCAGCCTTGGAATTGATGTGATCGAGGTGCAGGGGATCGGAGCTTCCGACCAGGTGTTCTCTCTGCTGGAGCAGGGGCTGATCAGCTATGTGGTGTATACCGGCGCGCTGATGGACTCCACCGTGGAGGACTATATCGCGCTGAACCGCCGGTGTCTCCAGCTGTCCATCCCGTGTCTGACCTCTTTGGATACGGCCAATGCCATGGCGGAGATCATCGCCGGCGGCTTTAACGAGAGCAACACAGAGCTGGTGGACATCAACCATATGCGCACCCACAAGGAGAAGATCGCTTTCTCCAAGATGCAGGCCACCGGGGACGACTACATTTTCATCGACAACCGGGAGGGGATCGTTACCTGCCCCGAGTCCCTGTGCGTGGATATGTGCGACCGGCACTATGGTATCGGCGGTGACGGCCTGGTGCTCATCGAGAACTCCGATGTGGCCGATGTAAAAATGCGAATCTTCAACCGGGATGGCTCCGAGGGCATGATGGCCGGCAACTGCATCCGCAATGTGGGCAAATACGTATATGACAACGGAATTGTAAAGCGTACTGACCTGACAGTGGAGACGGCCAGCGGCGTGAAGAAACTGAAGCTGTATACCCGCAGCGGCGAGGTCTCCTCCGTCAGCGTGGACATGGGAATGGTGGATTTTTCCGCCGCCAGCCTGCCCGCCGTGACGGATCAGGAGCAGCTGGTGGACTACCCCGTAGAGATCGGGGGGAAGGACTATCGCATCACCTGTCTGTCCGTGGGCAACCCCCACTGCGTAGTGTTCTGCGACCGGGTAGACGGTGTGGACGTGGAGACTGTGGGGCCCCAGTTCGAGAATGCCCCCATGTTCCCCCAGCGGATCAACACCGAGTTCATCCGGGTGGTCAACAAGAACATGATCAAGATGCGGGTGTTTGAGCGGGGTAACGGGGAGACCTTGGCCTGCGGTACTGGCGCCTGCGCCGCGGTGGCAGCTGCTGTGAAGAACGGCTTCTGC
>CAJMQD010000070.1 GCA_905215425.1 uncultured bacterium | reverse complement strand
AATCGCCGCCGTCCGGGAGAAGATATCATCCCGAAGGCGGCTTCCCTCTTTCGTGCGCATCTCGTCAAAATCGGCAAGGGCCCGATCCAGCACAGAGTAGATGTCCTGGGCTCGCTGCTCTGTATCCTCCTCTGCCTTTTCTGCCAGCAAGACATCAGGGAACCGGGACAGCAGCGACACCGAGATGTCCTCTGACAGCTGGTAAGACTGAGCCAGCTGCTTCAACGCCCCGTAATAGCCGTCGGCCACCGGGCGGTTGACCGTCACTTTAACTTCTTCTTTCCCTGCGTAGTCAAGGGTGACAAAGACGTCTACCTTTCCCCGGGAAATGGTATTCTGCACCCGGGATTTGATGCCGTCCTCCGCAAAGAGATACAGCCGGGGCAGGCGGATATTGCAGTCGAGATACCGATTGTTGACAGAGCGCAGTTCCACCGTGATGGTGCAGCCGCGGATGGTCTCCTCCGCCCGACCATAGCCAGTCATGCTTTTGACCATATTGGGTCACTTCCTCTTCTTTTTTATGGTATTACCGTTGCCCTCTGCGGCAAAGGCGCGCAGTCATCAGGGCAATCAGCTTGGACAGTCCAATGTCATAACACACAAATACAAGGTTGGCGGCAGGCAGTATCAGCCAAGTGCGGCCCGCCAGCCACGCCGGCAGGCTCAACCCCAGCAGCCCCCGCAGCCCATACCAGAGCAGCAGAAAAGCTCCGTTAAACAGCAGCAGTTTCAGTGCCCATTCAAGGCCCCTCTGCCGCAGCTGCTCCAATCTGCTCTTGGCCACTGGATACAGCCCTAAAAACAAGGCAAACATAAGGCTGACCGCTTTATTCGGCAGCAGAAGCAGGCCCAGCAGGGCGATCACCGCCCAACAGAGCCAGCCTGCGGCCCGGCCAGCCAGCAGCACAGCCGCCACAGGAAACAGCCCCGCCGCCGCAGTGATCCCTGTGCGTCCGCTGGGCGTGAGGCATGCCATCCAAAGAACGGCCAGTCCGCCCGCTGACAGCACGCCAACCAAGGCCGTTCTGCCCGCGGAACCCGGCCTGTCAAAGCGGATCATTCAGCAATTTCCCCCTCCGCACAGGCAGTTGAGACACAGCATGGTGGTGCAGCAGTCCATGGCATCGGTGGTGCCGGCGTAGCCATACGGGCGGTAGGCCTGTCCACCGGCCTGCATCATGTTCAGCGCCTGGCGATACTCTATATTGTTGGGTTCCATCTGTACCGCAATGCGGAAATTCTGGGCCGCTTCATCCAGCCACCCCTTGCGGTAGGCAATACTTCCGGACAGGAAATACCACTCGCCGTTCTTTTGGGGCATGCCCTGAAGCAGATCCTCTGCCTGCTGCAAATTTCCCCCATTGATCAAAGTACGCACGCGGCTAAAGGAGGGGTCCCCCGCTCCACCGCTGTACTGCTGCTGATAGCCGCCCTGATAGGAGGCCGACTGCCCGCCCCGATAGGTCCCGCTGCGCATCTTGTTGATGGCGTCGTAGGCCTCGTTGATCTCCTTCATCTTCTCCTCGGCCAAGTCAGCCAGAGGGTTGTTGGCGTAGTTGTCCGGGTGATACTTCCGGGCCAGCTCCCGGTATGCCTTTTTGATTTCTTCGTCCGAGGCGTTTTGTCCCACGCCCAGAACTGCATACGGATCTTTCATGGGTGGTTTCTCCAAATCTTTTGTTTTTTGATGGCTTTCCAACTGCCGTCGAACACCGCCCGCTGCACCAGCGGAATCCCCAGATAGAGGATGTTTTCCAGCACAGCGCTGCGGCACCCAAATTCCATCAGCTGAAACGCCGAGCAAGCTAAATTGATCGAGTGGTCCATCGTCTGCTTCAGGGCCTGATCATCCACCTCCGCACCAAACCGGGCGGCGATGGGGTTATAGCGCCCTGCGGCCAGATCCTCCTCCAGGTCGTCTCTGGCATCGATCAGGTAAATCCAACGGCCCAGATGGTAGAGCAGCTGCTCCATAGCCCGATCCCGGACTACTTCCCCTGTCTTGGGTGCAGCGGCCTGAAGCAGGGCAGCAAAGGCGTCTGCGGTCCGGTCCATAGAGGTGCAGCCCTCTTTTTCCAGCCGGTCCAGCCGCTCCAGCTGTTCCCGGGTGCTCCGGTCAAATTCCAGGCAGGATGCCGCAGCTCTGCGGTATTCCCCTTTGATTCCCACGGACGCACCGCGCAGGAGCATACCTTTCCAGAAGCTTTCGTCCTGAATCCCGTCCCGCAGCTTCCACCAAGTCAGCACCATGCTCTCCTCCGCCGCCAGCTCCAGGGCCGTACCGTCCGGACACATGGACTTTTTAACCAAAGGATTTGCATAACACCGCCCCGAACAGGGGGTGAATTTCTCCTCCGGCTCCCACAGCAGCAGAGCCAAAAAGGTAAAGTCAAAGTTAAGGAACAGGGGGGCAAACATCCCGCACCGCCGCCGCATACAGCGGCACAGGCCGCAGTAAGTTGCGCGGTAGAGGTCGAAATCTTTGCCCTTCAGTTCCTCCCGCACCGGCCTGACATACCCGTACATCAGGCCAGCCGGCGCAGGACCCTGAATTCCGGGCCTTTGCGCCGGGTCAGGGAGCGGTTATACAGCCACGCAGGTAAAAATCCGACCAGCAATCCCGCTAAGGCTGCCCAGAGAGCGTTCCCCTCTCCCAAATGGAGCAGGGAGACGCCCACCGCATATCCTAAAATCAAGGTGACAATTGGCAGGGCAAACACCAGCATCGATACTCCCACGGCGCCGCCCGCCTGGCTGTCTACCTCTACAAACTCTCCCGGCTTGACGCCGATAGGGTCGTCCGCCAGGGCCAGCAGCTCCTCCTGCGGTTTCATTCCGCAGTGGTCGCAGCCTCCGCTACCCATACAGCTCAAGCCACACTCCATTTGCCGCATCAGCGACACCTGAACCGTGTGTGCATCCACAACTTTTTTTACTAACGCATTTTGACTCATGGTATTTCGGTTTCCTCCGCGTTTTCTTCGTTTTTCAATCCAATGATCTATCTGGTTACACTGACCACAATGCTATAATCACCGATCACGCCCACTTCAGTTCCCGCATCCAGGTAAACCCGGACCGGAATGGTGTAGGTGCCCGATCCGGTCACGTCCTTCAGGTCGGCTACGATCCGCAGCTGACTGCTGTCGATCATAGCCAGTTCATCAGCCGTGCCCCGGACATAGACGGTTTTGGCCTCGGTATCCGCCTTGGCCGAATAGCCTCTGGGGATATTTTGCAGCTTGATGTTACCCACCTCGAAAGAACGAGTCTCCAGTCCGCTCACCGTAACGGTGACCTTGGCCTCGGTAATGCCGGTAACATTTTCAAGGCTGGGATCCAGGTCTATGGTAAACGTAAAGTTACTGGTTCCCACCACTTTGGACAAGTCAATGCTTCCCAGCGAAATCTCCGTCAAATGCTCGATATCTTCCTGCGTGCCCGCCACGGTGATTTTACTGGGCACGATCAAAGGCTCAGAGATATTCTCCTGTGTCGCTCCGCCCCCTGCGATAATATTCACCGTAAGGGGAATTTCCTTTACTACTACGATAGGGTATACGACATAGGCCGTTTTGCTGCTCAACTCCACCTCAAGGTCCTTCAGCTCGTCGCCGTTGGCATCCAAAAGGCGGATTGGCAGATCTCCGGTGTATTTCTCTTTCAGATCCTTGGCTTCCAGCACCACCACAGCGCGGGCAACCCGATTTACCTGTTCCACCGCACCGCTGATCGTAATATTAACAGGATCAATGGTCGGCGTACCCGCCTGATATCCCTTGGCCACGCTGCCTTCAAAGCGGAACTCGATGGGCAGTGTATTAGTGTAGAGCTTCTCCACCGTGACAGTAATGGTCTCAGGTTCTTTCTCTTGTATCACGACGCCATCGGTGTTCACATTTGTGGGCAATACAATATTATAGCTTAAAGTGTGCTCCCCTGCCTCATCAATGCGGGAAACATCAATGGTGGCAGTAATGTTCTTTCGACTGATGTCGCTCAATACGCTGGCAGGAGCCTGAAGCGTGGCGCTTACCCGGTCATTGGACAAGCCGGCCACTGTCAGCCCCTTGCTGCTCAGCACACTGCTGCCTGTGATCTGAACCGGAATATTCCGGATACGGGCATCACTGACCGGGTCCTTTTCCGCCCGGACATACAGCCACAAAATAACGGCCAGAAACACGGACAGAAGTACATAGGCCCATTTGCGATCCTTCAGCATTTCCATGTTACGTATCCTCCTTCCGGCTCAGGCCAGACAGCAGAGAGGACACCGAGGACAGCAGGCTGGGGTTCTTCTTTTCCATGTCATCCTCCTGCACCGCCAACTCGTTGCGCAGCAGGCGCTCCAGTGTCTCCGGCGCCAGATGGCGCTTCAGCAGGCCGCCCACTGCGGCGGAGATAGAGCCGGTCTCTTCCGACACGATGACCACCACGGCGTCCGACTGCTCGCTTATCCCACTGCCCGCCCGATGACGCATTCCAAGATCCCGACTCAGATTTACATTTCCGGACAGGGGCAGCATACAGCCCGCCCCCACAATGCGGCCGTTCCGGACGATCACAGCTCCGTCGTGCAGAGGGGCCTTGTTCCAGAACAGGTTTTTCAACAGTTCCGCCGAAACGGCGCAGTCCAAGGCAGTTCCTGTTTTGATCACGCTGTCCAGCAGATTCTGCCGCTCAAACACCATAAGCGCCCCTACTTTATCCCGGGACATAGACGTATAGGCCTCCACGGTCTCCGTGATTGCGGTCTCCACATCATTGGTCTTCGAGCTGTATCTTGAGGAAAACATCCCGGCCAGACGGCTGCTGCCTACCCGTTCCAAAAAGCTGCGGATCTCCGGCTGGAACAGAATGACCAGGGCCAAAATGCCCCACTCCACCGCCCTATTCAGCAGGAAGCTGGTAGCGATCAGCTGGAACTTAGAGGACAGCCACATGGCCACCAGCAGCAGTCCAACCCCTTTCAGAACCCGTCCGGAGCTGCTCTTCCGTACCATCCATAACAGCTTATAGATCACAAATGAGAGAATGGCAATATCCACTAAGTCATTCAGATGAATGGACACATAAAACGGCAGCCCGTCCATCAACGTATTTTGGACAAACTCTAACATACCGCTTCACTCCCTCTCCACAGCTAAGACACTTATTAAATTATTATACGATATTCCGGCAGGCATGGCAACATGATTTCGCTCCGGGGAGATGAATTTTTTCTGAATTTTCCCTATAAAAATGCTCCGCCGGGAGAATTTCCCGGCGGAGTTTGTTATTTTTCTTTCGATGCACGGCGGACAGCCGAAAGCAGCTGCTCCACCTCCCAACGGGTATTGAACACGCTGGTACTGGCCCGGATCGTCCCGGTATCCAGCGTTCCGGCTGTGCGGTGGGCCAAAGGCGCACAGTGCAGTCCGGCCCGCATGGCACACCCCATATCTCCCAGACGTTCGCACAGCTCCTCGCAGTCCCGGCCCTCGACTCGGAAGGAGATGACACCCGACTGAGCGTCCCCGGCCCGGTCCCGGAACACCTCAATGCCCGGAATTTGGCTGAGCCCCTCCCCCAGCTGTGCAGTCAATTCCTGCTCCTGCCGGCCTATCTTCTCCGGGCCGCGCGCCAGTACAAAACGCAGACCCTCCACCAGTCCGGCTGCTCCGGCAATGTTGTGGGTCCCGGCCTCCAGACGATCAGGCAAAAAAGCAGGCATGGTTTGTTTCATGGATTCGCTTCCTGTTCCCCCTTGGAGCAAAGGCTCCGCAGAACCGCTGCACAGCAGCAGCCCCGTCCCCTGGGGGCC
>CAJMQD010000069.1 GCA_905215425.1 uncultured bacterium | reverse complement strand
GGGATGCTTGGAGGCCACGATGACGTTCACATAGTTCCGGCTTTTGGCACAGTGGTCGGCGCAGGACAGCAGGCAGTTGGCGTCCGGCGGCAGGTACAGACGGACCACATCCGCCTTCTTGTTGGCCACATGGTCCAAAAAGCCGGGGTCCTGATGGGTGAAGCCCTTGTGGTCCTGCTGCCATACGTTGGAGGAGAGAATATAGTTCAGGGAGGCGATGGACTGCCGCCAGGGCAGCTGCCGGCATACCTTCAGCCACTTGGCGTGCTGGGCCACCATGGAGTCCACGATACGAATAAAGGCCTCGTAGCTGCTGAAGAAGCCGTGGCGGCCGGTGAGGAGATAGCCCTCCAGCCAGCCCTGACACAGGTGCTCGGACAGCATGGCGTCCATAACGCGCCCGTCGGGGGAGAGGTGGTCGTCCACGTCGGGCTCGATGGGATCGACCCAACGGCGGCCGGTAGCCTGGAATACGGCGGACAGCCGGTTGGAGGAGGCCTCGTCCGGACTGAATAGGCGGAAGTTCCGGTTCTCCTGGTTCAGCTTGATCACATCCCGGATGTATTCGCCTAAAATCGACATATCTTCAGACTCTACTGCGCCGGGCTGGGGGACCTGCACCGCATAGTCCCGGAAATCGGGGGTGCGCAGGTCGCGGAGGAGCAGACCGCCGTTGGCGTGGGGGTTGGCCCCCATACGCCGGGTACCCACGGGAGAAAGGGCGCGCAGCTCTGGGACCAGAGAGCCGTTTTTGTCAAACAGCTCCTCCGGACGGTAGCTGCGCAGCCAGGCTTCTAACTCCTGGATCCGCCCGGGTTTGCCGTCGTGGACGGGGATGGGGACCTGATGGGACTGCCAGCTGCCCTCAGAGGGCTGTCCGTCCACGGTGTGTGGGCCGGTCCACCCCTTGGGAGAGGCAAACACGATCATGGGCCAGCGGGGACGGGTGGTGTCGTTGGTGGTGCGGGCATACTCCTGAATACGCTGGATCTCGCGCACGGCCCAGTCCAGCGCGGCGGCCATCTTCTGGTGCATGGACATGGGGTCGCTGCCCTCTACAAAACGGGGCTCCCAGCCGCAGCCCTTGAAGAACATCTCCGCCTCCTCGTGGGAGATCCGGGCAAAGATGGTGGGATTGGCGATTTTAAAGCCGTTCAGATGGAGAATGGGCAGCACCGCGCCGTCGCTGACGGGGTTGAGAAATTTGTTGGAGTGCCACGCGGTGGCCAGACAGGCGGTCTCTGCCTCGCCGTCTCCCACCACGCAGGCGGCGATGAGATCAGGGTTGTCCATGACCGCGCCAAAGGCGTGGGCCAGGGAGTAGCCCAGCTCGCCCCCCTCATTGATGGAGCCCGGAGTCTCCGGGGCCACATGGGTGGGGATGCCGCCGGGGAAGGAGAACTGCTTGAACAGGCGCTTCATGCCCTCGGCGTCCTGACTGATATTGGGGTAGATCTCGCTGTAGGAGCCGTCCAGATAGTCCTGGGCCACCATGGCGCTGCCGCCGTGACCGGGGCCGGACAGATAGATCATATTCAGGTCGTATTTAACAATGGCCCGGTTCAAATGGGTGTAAATGAAGTTCTGCCCGGGACAGGTGCCCCAGTGGCCCACAATATCCTCCTTCAAATGCTCCGGCTTCAGGGGCTGGCGCAGCAGGGGGTTGTCCAGCAGATAGAGCTGGCAGGCGGCCAGATAGTTGGCGGCCCGCCACCAGCCGTCGATCAGAGTGAGCTGCTCGCGGGTCAAAGGGTCTTTTTTCGACATACGGGCGGGGGCCTTGGCAGTCAATTTGGGTTGAGGTTCCGTAACTTTTGGCATGAGAACGGCCTCCTTACAATAAAATACAATAAATTAAGTATACTCTAATCCAAGAAGAAAGACAAGGTTAAATCACAAAAAATGGGGGAAGAGGAGAGAATCAGAGTTTAACATTGGTATAAGCGAAAATTGCGGCGGACAGGGGGGATGGACATGGAGCGGCAATGGGAGCTTGCGGGGGGCGGAACGCTGTGCTGTCAGGAGGCGGGAGAGCGGGTAGTCCTGCGGGCGGACTGTCCGGCCGATGGAGCGGGCCTATATAAAGTGTGGCTGCACAGCGGCGGGAACGGGCGATTCCTGCTGGGTACGCTGACCCCGGAAGGGGGAAGGCTGTGCCTGAGGCGCACTGTGACGCGCGCCGAGCTGGAGCGCCGGCACTGCTGGCCTGTTACCGGCGGGGAGCGGGTGCTGGCCTTCGCTTTTTCCGGACAGGCGGGGCCATGGCAGCCCTGGCGCGGCGAGCATCTGCCCACCAAAGACCCGGTGCTGCGGAGCTGTTTGACGGAAGGCCCGGGCTTGCTGTTCCGCCGTATGGGAGAAGGGTTTCAGATGGCCCAGTTTCTGGATGACGGCCGGCCCCTTACCTTGGCTCCCCTGTTCTGTATGGCATGGGGCGGACAGGAACAGGGACATCCGCTGTTGATTTGGAGCTTTGACAGCCAGGGGTGGCCTGTTATAAATCGGCATTGAAAAGCGCAGTGTAATCCCTTATAATATCTCTTTAGAATCAATGGGCGGCGGCGCCGTCCTGAAAACGAGGGATATTATGTATTGGATCGATATTATGACGCTGTTTCCTGATGTGGTGGGAGATATGCTGTGTGAATCTATTCTGGGCCGGGGCCAGGAGCGGGGCTACATCCGGGTGGAGTGCCACCAGATCCGGGACTACACCATGAACAAGCAGCGCCAGGTGGACGACTACCCCTACGGCGGCGGCCGGGGCGCCGTGATGCAGGCCGACCCGCTCTACCGCTGCTGGAAGCATATTTGCGATGAGGCAGGGCAGCGGGTGCACACCATCTATATGTCCCCCGCGGGCAAGACCTTCTGTCAGGCCGATGCCCGGCGGCTGCGGGATGACTATGACCGTATCATCCTTGTATGCGGCCATTACGAAGGAATCGATCAGCGGTTTATCGATGAGTGTGTGGACGAGGAGATTTCCATCGGCGATTTTGTCCTGACCGGAGGCGAGATCCCGGCCATGGCTGTGGCGGATGCGGTGTGCCGGCTGGTGCCCGGGGTGTTGTCTGACCCCTCCTGCTATGAGAATGAGAGCCACTGGAACGGCACGCTGGAGGCCCCCCAATATTCCCGGCCTGAGGTGTGGCACGACCGGGCGGTGCCCCCTATTTTGCTGTCCGGACACCATGTAAATGTGGAGAAATGGCGGCGAAAGCAGTCCCTTCTGCGCACTTGGCAGCGGCGGCCCGATCTGTATAAGAAGCTGGATCTATCGGGCAAAGAGGATAAAAAGCTGCTGAAGGAGCTGGAGCAGGAGATAGGCGGACCCCTGGGACAGGAAAAATAATAGTATGCCTAAGCGTGTCGGAGCTTGACGCGCTTAGGCCTTTTCTGTGGACGGGAAAAGACGACCTTGCCGTCGTTGTAAACATAGGAATACAGTTGGTTGACTTTTGCACAATGACGCTTTAAAATGAAACAGTGCAAATTGTACTAAATTGAGAAAGTACAGCGCCTGAGACGGAACAGGTCCGGGCGCTTATAAGGAGTTTGAATATGAGCGGTCACAATAAAACAAAGAGCTTTGCAAGCCGATGGGGCTTTATTCTGGCATCGGTAGGTTCGGCGGTAGGCATGGCCAACGTGTGGGGCTTTCCCAATAAACTGGGCAGCAACGGTGGCGGCGCTTTTCTGCTGATCTATCTCTTTTTTGTTTTTGTCTTTAGTTATGTGGGCCTTCCCGCGGAGTTTGCCATCGGTCGCCGCGCCGGAACAGGAACGCTGGGCGCTTATGAAAATGCCTGGGCCAGCCGGAGCGAGAAGTTGGGGAAAGCAGGAGGGGTGCTGGGTTGGCTGCCCTTGGCCGGATCCATGTGCATTGCCATCGGCTATGCGGTCATCGTTTCCTATGTGTTAAAGGCACTGGCGGACTCCTTTCTGGGCGTGCTGATGACCACGGATACGGCGGAATGGTTCCAGTCCTTCTCTATGGTGCCCTATTCGGTGATCCCCTTCCATGTGATCGTGGTGGTGGGTACCCTCTTGACCCTTTTCTTGGGAGCCCACAGCATCGAGCGCACCAATAAGGTGATGATGCCTCTGTTTTTTGTGATTTTCCTGTTCCTGGCCATTCGGGTCTCCTTCCTTCCCGGCGCGGCGGAGGGCTACCGCTTCATCTTCATGCCCAGATGGGAGATGCTGAAGAATCCGCTGGTATGGATCTGGGCCATGGGACAGGCGTTCTTCTCTCTGTCTGTGACGGGCAGCGGCATGATCGTCTATGGCGCCTATCTCCCGAAGGATGAAGATGTAATTGCGGTTTCCCGCAATACGGCGATTTTTGACACCATTGCCGCTCTGGTGGCCACCCTGGTTATCATCCCGGCCTGCTTTTCTTACCAAATGGATGTGGGAGCGGGCCCCAGCCTGCTGTTTGTAACGCTGCCGTCGATTTTGCAGGACATTCCCTTGGGCCGACTGTTTGCCGTGATCCTATATGTGGCCATGATTTTTGCGGGGGTCAGTTCTTTGCAGAATATGTTTGAGGCGGTGGCGGAGTCTCTGCTGCATAAGTTCCCTAAACTCAGCCGCGCGGCGGTCCTGATCATTCTGGCTGTGGTCTGTCTGGGCTGCGGCATTGGCATGGAGGCGATCTCTCAGTGGGGCCCCTGGATGGACCTGGTCTCCATCTATATTATCCCCATTGGAGCCACCCTGGGTGCGGTGTCCTGGTTCTATGTAATGAAAAAGGAAGATCTGCTGGAGGCCATCAACAGCGGGTCCAAGAAGAAGCACGGAGAACTGTGGTACGCCATCGGGCGCTATGTGTATGTGCCCTTTGCCCTGATCCTGTGCTGCGTGGCCCTGTTTATGAAGGTTGCGTTCTAACAAAAAACCAGCCGTCCGTATGGACGGCTGGTTTTGATTTGCTTAAGCGCTTAAGCTTGATGCTGTTTATTCGACGGGTTTGAAGGCGGATGCGGGGCGGCGGCAGAGGGGACAGACAAAGTTGTCGGGAAGGGTATCCCCCTCGTAGATAAAGCCGCACACGGTGCAGATAAAGCCTTTCTTTTTAGGGGGATTCTCCGGCTCCTGCTGGGCTTTTATCCCGTGGAGGTCGTCGTACAGTGCCTGAGCCATAGCCTCCAGCTCCTGGTCCTGACCGGGGGCGAGGGCAGACTTCAGGGTGACCATGGTGTCGAGGACGCGGAAGCCCGCCAGCTTTTCCAGCAGCTGCCGCATGAGTTTTCCACTGGCAGGCGCCCAGGAGCCGTTCTGGATCAGAGCCACCGTGCGGTTTTTCAGGCAGTGCGCCACAATGTCGTGGAGCAGGTTCTCCATCGTGACGAAAATACCGTTGTTATAGGTAGTAGAGGCAAAGACCAGATGGCTGTATTTAAATGCCTCGGACAACACATAGGAGGGATGCGTTTTAGAGACATCGTACAGGGCCACAGGTACCCCCTTTTCCCGCAGGCGGGCGGCGAGGATGGTGGCGGCGGTCTCGGTTCCGCCGTAGACGGAGGCGAAGGCGATCATGACACCCTGGACCTCAGGCTCGTAGGAGGCCCACTTCAGGTGCTTGCCGATCATATAGTCCAAGTCCTTCCGCCACACCGGGCCGTGGAGAGGGCAGATCATGCGGATGTCCAGACTGCTGGCTTTTTTCAGCAGAGCTGTGACCTGCGGGCCGTATTTGCCCACGATATTGGTGTAGTAGCGCCGGGCCTCGTCGATGCAGTCCCGGTCGAAGTCCACCTCGTCGGCAAAGAGTACGCCGTCCAAGGCGCCGAAGGTGCCGAAGGCGTCGGCGGAGAACAGGATCTTTTCCGTGGACTCAT
>CAJMQD010000068.1 GCA_905215425.1 uncultured bacterium | reverse complement strand
GGGGTACTATTTTGGCGTCTGAGTGTTGTACCGCTCTGCTCAAAGAAGAGAGGGAAGTGCTGTGATCCGTAGCCTTCATATGAAACTGGTCATGATCATCGTGCTGCTCATCCTGTCCCTGATGACAGTGGTGGGGGCGTTTCTGGTGAATTCGGTCATGGCCTTCTATCTGGATGATTTTTACACCCAAATGCAGAGTGTCTTCCAGCAGGAGGAGCTGGTGTCCGACCTGCGCACTCCCAACGAGGGGGAGGAGGACGGCGGCGAGATGCTGATGAACATTCTGTCCGCCTACTCCGGCCCCTTGGGTCTGGACGGCCGCAGCCGCAAGCTGTATATTCTGGACGGCACGGGGCAGTATCTTACCGGCAGCGACGGCCGGGGAGGCTCTGCGCCGGAGTATACCCACAACCTGATGAGCGTGCTCAGCGGAAAGGCAGAGGTGGGGGATGACAGCGCTGCGGCGGATGATGTTATGGACCTGGCGGTGGCCATCCACAGGGGGGAGCAGGACTACGTCATTTATATCTACGACAACAAGGATACCGTGTCCAACCTGATCGACCAGATCTTCGTGCTGATCATCGAGGCCCTGTTCTTCGGACTGGTCATCTCCATCCTGCTGTCCTTCCTGCTGTCCAAGACCATGGTCACCCCCATTCAGCGGCTGACCGAGGGCGCCAAGTGGGTGGCCTCCGGCGATTTCAGCCGAAAAATTGCCGTGACCTCCCAGGACGAGATCGGTGTGCTTACCGACACCTTCAACGACATGGCCGGACAGCTCCACGATACCCTGGAGCAGGTGGAGAGCGAGCGGAATAAGCTGGATACCCTGTTCCTCCACATGACTGACGGTGTGGTGGCCTTTAACGGGGCCGGACAGGTGATCCACGCCAATCCCGCCGCCGGGCAGATGCTGGGCCGGGAAGTGGGCCCCAATACGGATTACAACGCTCTGTTCAGCAGGATCGCCCCGCTGTCTGCCCTGATGCAGGCGCCGGACTATCTGCGGGGAGAGCTGCAGGTGGGCAGCCGGTATCTGGAGCTGCTCATGGCCCCCTTCGACCGGGACCGGCAGGGCGGCGCTTTGGTGGTGCTCCACGACATGACGGAGCAGCGGAAAAACGAGGAGATGCGCCGGGAGTTTGTAGCTAATGTGTCTCACGAGCTGCGCACTCCCCTGACCAACATCCGCAGCTATGCGGAGACGCTGGCCGATTCCGCCGGAGACTTGCCTGCGGCCACGGAAAAGAAATTCCTGGGAGTCATTCTGAACGAGAGCGACCGCATGACTCATATTGTTCAGGATCTGCTCACCCTGTC
The DNA here is from genome assembly GCA_905215425.1 of uncultured bacterium. Lineage (GTDB taxonomy): Bacteria > Bacillota > Clostridia > Oscillospirales > Oscillospiraceae > Lawsonibacter. The sequence goes on along the minus strand of CAJMQD010000068.1, from coordinate 4,532 downwards.
CCGGCTGGACTCCGGACGGGATGACCTGAAGCTTACCCGCTTCCCCTTCGGACAGGCGGTGCAGGACCTCTACAACGCTGTCTATATGGAGGCCCAGCGCCACAACCACACCTTGACGCTGGCTCTGCCGGAGGATGTGCCGCAGATCGTAGCCGACCGGGAGCGCATCCTGCAGGTGATGATGAACGTGGTGTCCAACGCCATCAAGTATACGCCGGATGGGGGAAAAATTGCCATTTCCGCCGGATCTACGGACAAACAGGTTTGGATGCTGGTGGACGACAACGGCATCGGCATCCCGGAGTCTGACCGCGCCCGTATTTTCGAGCGGTTCTACCGGGTGGACAAAGCCCGGTCCCGCCAGTCGGGGGGCACCGGACTGGGCCTGTCGATTGCGAAGGAACTGGTGGAGCGGCACAAGGGCCGCCTGGAGCTGGTGGACAAGGAAGGCCCAGGCTTGGCCGTGCGGCTGACCCTGTGGATCGAGGGGCCGGACCATGACTAAACGGATGAAAGTGATCGAGGGGATTAAGTCGCTGCTGATCCTGCTGCTGAGTTGTTCGGCGGTGTTTTTGGCCTCGCGTACCGCGCTGCGCGGGCCGCTGACAGATTTGCTCTCCCCGGAATTGAATACGAATACGGCGGGGGTGTACCACCTGCCCACCCAGCGGGTAGAGATGGCCCGGCCGGTGCGGATGGCGGCGGCCATCCCCGGGGAGGGCCGTACCCTGCGCTACGGAGTGCAGTACGACCCAGCGGCCTGCGACGCTCTGTTTCAACAGGGGGCCAGCCTGCTGGTAGAGGCACTGTCCAGCGCAAGTCAGCCCCGGGAAATCAGCCGGGAGGAGTGGCAGCGGGCCCTGACTGCCGCCCCCAACCTGTATTTCGACTTTTTGGGCCGGCTCCCTCTGGCCTTACTGGCCAACTGGCTGTCTGCTCCGGACTGTACGCTTACGGGAACGGCGCGGCAGCTGGTGCTGACCACAGAGGGGGAGAAGGTCCTGCTGTGCTACCGGGATGCCGAGGAGAACAAGTATTACGCATGGACCGCAGGGGTGGTCAACCCGGAGCATCTGGTACAGGCGGTGAGTACCCTGTCTGACAACGGGGCCTTTTTCGCCTTCGAGTCGGAGGAATATGAAGCCATAGATCCGGATACCCTGATTTTACAGGACACCCCGCAGCCCGGTGTTTATCAGAGCGCCAACCCGCTGAATAGAGAGGGCGATGGACTGACCCAGATTCTGAACGACCTGTATTTTCCCCAGGAGAGCACTGCCTTTTACTCTGCCGGAGATGAGCGGGTGGCCCGAAACGGCGGGGAGTCGATTCGTCTGTCCCGCCGGGGCGTGCTGGAGTATAGCTGCGACAGCACCGGGGACAGCCGCTATGTTATTACGGACCGCAGGGAGATCTGTACGCTGACGGAGATCGGAGACTATTGCCGTTTTCTGACGCAGCGCGCACTGGGACAGCGCTGCGGACAGGCGCGGCTGTACCTGTCTGCCATCGGGCAGGAGGAGGACGGCAGTGTGAACCTGAGCTTCGACTACTGTCTGGAGGGGGCGCGGGTCACGCTGGAGGGTGGCCCTGCCGCCAGCTTTTTGGTGAAGGACGGCCGGGTGGTGCAGTTTACTCTGCGCTGCCGCCGATACACCCTCTCGGAGCAGACCGCTCTGCTGCTGCCGGAACGTCAGGCCATGGCGATTTTAGAACAGCTGGATGGCCGGGGGGAGGAGCTGCAGCTGCTCTATCTTGACCAGGGGGGAGAGACCGTCTCCGCCCAGTGGGCCGCGGGCAGCGGAATAGGAGGCTGAGCCATGGAATGGTCCAAGATGAAAAATATCATCCTGCTGATCCTGCTTTGTACCAATGCTGCCCTGCTGGCGATCGTTCTGAACCAAAGCTTTCAGGAGCGTCAGGCACAGCAGCAGGCCCGGGAGGATGCCATCCTGTTTCTTCGGCAGGAGGGGGTCCAGGTGGAGGAGGACATTGTGCCCAAATCCACCACCCTGGTGCTGCAGAAGGCGGAGCGGGACCGGAGCGGAGAAAAGAAGCTGGCCGCCGCCCTGCTGGGGGAGGATGCCAGCGTGCAGGACCGCGGCGGCGGTGTCTATCTGTACAGTTCCGCTGCTGGCAGTGTCCAGTTCCATAGTGACGGTTCCTTTCAGGCTGCGCTGGAGCCCAGCGCCTTCCTGATGGGGGAGCAGACCGCCGAGGAGCATGGGAAGCAGCTCATGTCCCGGCTGGGCTTTACCGCCCGGATTTTGGCGGCGGAGGAGATCGGCGAGGCCCGGCTGGTGCAGCTGCAGCAGCTGTGGCAGGGGGTGCCGGTATTCAATCTGCAGGTCACCCTGAACTACACCGATCAAGGCTTGACGGCCATCACCTCGGGCCGGAGACTGTTCGGAGTGCCGGAGGAGGAGAACGCGGCCGTGTTAACGCCCGCCTCTGCCTTAGTGCGCTTTTCCACCGGCTTGAACGCTCTGGGCGATGTGTGCAGCCAAATTGACAGCATTGTGCCGGGATACACCTGCTCCGTCTCACTGACGGAGGGTATGGTGCTGACCCCGGTGTGGTATATTACGACGGATACCGGCGGCTATCAGCTGGATCTGGTCACAGGCAGTCTCGGACGGGCGTAAGAGGCCCGGTAGGAAAGGAAAGCGTCATGTTTCATCCAAGCAGTCCCATTTGAGTAATCGATTCCGGCGTAGGGGGGTTTTCTGTGGCGCGGCAGGTGCGGAAGCTGCTGCCCCACGAGGATCTGCTTTATATGGGGGATGGAGGCAACCCCATGTACGGCGGCCGGACAGAGGAGGAGATCCTCACCATGACCCGGCATATGCTGCGCTTTATGGAGGAGCGGGAGATCAAAGTGCTGCTGGTAGCCTGCAACACCATCTCCTGCCTGATCCCCCGGTTTCAGGAGGAGCTGTCCTGCCCTGTATTCAGTGTGGTGCAGGCAGGGGGGCGGGCCGCCGCCGCCCTGCCCCAGGTGAAGAAGCTGGCGGTATTGTCCACAGTCTTTACCGCCCGTTCCGGGATGTACCCCCAGCTGATCGGCCGCCTGGCGCCGGAAAAACAGGTGATCAGCCGCCCCTGTCCCAACCTGGCCGCTCTGGTGGAGCTTGTGGTGAACGACCCCGGTATGCGCCCCCTGATCGAAACCGACCTGCGGGACGATCTGGACGACCTGGTGAACGAGGAGCATGTGGACTGCTGCCTGCTGGGCTGCACCCACTACCCCTTGGTAGAGGATATCATCCACGGCCTGTATCCGGAGCTGTTCCTGCTGGACCCCGCCTTTCAGATGGCGGAGACTCTGAAGGAGTATCTGGAGCGCACAGGCATGAACAATGGGCAGGAACAGCCCGGGCGCATGGATGTGTTCACCACGGGCAGCGTGACGGAGTACGCCCAGAAAGCGGCCCGGGTGGGGCTGGAGCCCCTGACCTCGGTGCAGTACTATCCGCCCTTGAAGCTGGAAAGCGTGAAATAAAACCTGGGTCCTGGAAAACAGGTCAGGAGAAATGAGGAAATCAGATGAAGAAAGTCGCATTGGTCACGGGTTCGTCCCGAGGGATCGGTCGGGCCGTGGCTCTGCGTTTGGCCCGGGAGGGTTACGCTGTGTGCATCAACTGCCGCCAGCGCATGGATTTGGCCCAGCAGTTGGCCCAGCAGATTATCGGTGAGGGGGGACAGGCCATCGCCGTCCAGGCGGATGTGTCCCGCCGTACAGAGGCGGACGAGATGGTCCGCCGCACGGAGGAGGCCTTTGGCCCGGTTACCCTGCTGGTGAACAACGCCGGTGTGGCGGGGATGGCCCTCTTCCAGGATGTGACCGACGAGATGTGGGAGCGGTACTTTTCCGTGAATCTGAACGGCGCCCGGAACACCATCTGTGCGGTACTGCCCCGGATGCTCCACGAGAAGGCCGGCTGTATCGTGAATATCAGCTCCATTTGGGGCCAGCATGGGGCCTCCTGTGAGGTGACCTATTCCTGCACCAAACATGCGCTGATCGGCCTGACCCGCTCTCTGGCCCTGGAGCTGGCGCCCAGCCACATCCGGGTGAACTGTGTGGCCCCCGGCGTTATCAATACCGACATGGTGAAGGTGTTGGGCCAGGATACCTTGGACAGCCTGGTGGAGCAGACCCCCTTGGGCCGTCTGGGCGAGCCGGAGGATATCGCTGCGGCGGTGGCCTTCCTGGCGGGAGAGGGCGCGTCCTTTATCACCGGCCAGGTGCTGACCTGTGACGGCGGATTTGTGTCCTGAAATTTAAAAACCCCCGAACGTACTTCGTTTGAAGTGCGTCCGGGGGGTTGCTTTGCTTTTATTTGGTGGCCCAGTTTCCGGTGGCCTCGCAGGTCAGATAGGCGTTGATAAAGCCGTCCAGATCGCCGTCCATGACGGAGCTGATGTTGCTGGTTTCGTAAGCGGTGCGGTTGTCTTTTACCAGCTGGTAGGGCATAAAGACATAGGAGCGGATCTGGCTGCCCCACTCGATCTTCAGCTGCACGCCCTTC
>CAJMQD010000067.1 GCA_905215425.1 uncultured bacterium | reverse complement strand
TGTCAAAAAAGTGGTAAAACCACTTTTTTGACAAGCTGTTGGAACCGGCAATGCTCAGCCGGGGTTGACCGTGTAGTTGGGGGCTTCCTTGGTGATATAGATATCGTGGGGGTGAGACTCCCGCAGACCGGCTGCGGTGATCTGGATGAACTGCGCGTTGCTCTGCAGCTCCTCCACGTTGTGGCAGCCGGTGTAGCCCATACCGGCCCGCAGGCCGCCCATGAGCTGATAGATGGTCTCACCGGCAGCTCCCTTGTAAGGCACGCGGCCTTCCACGCCCTCGGGAACCAGCTTCTTGTTGTTCTGCTGGAAGTAGCGGTCCTTAGAGCCGCGGTTCATAGCAGCCAGAGAACCCATGCCGCGATACACCTTGAACTGACGGCCCTGGAACACCTCGGTCTCACCGGGGGATTCCTCGCAGCCAGCCAGCAGAGAGCCCAGCATGACCACGCTGCCGCCGGCCGCAATGGCCTTGGCAATGTCGCCGGAATACTTCACGCCGCCGTCGGCAATGATGGGCACACCGTACTTGGCGGCCTCGCAGGCAGCGTCGTAGATGGCAGTGATCTGGGGCACGCCGATACCGGCCACCACGCGGGTGGTGCAGATAGAGCCGGGGCCGATACCCACCTTCACGCAGTCGGCGCCCGCCTCGATCAGGGCGCGGGTGCCCTCGGCGGTGGCCACGTTGCCGGCGATCAGCTGCACATCGGGATACAGAGCCTTGATGCGCTTGACGGTCTCCAGCACGTTCTGGGTGTGGCCGTGGGCGGAGTCCAGCGCCAGCACGTCGGCGCCGGCCTCGGTCAGGGCAGCCACCCGGTCCAGCACATCGGCAGTGGCGCCAATGGCGGCGCCTACCAGCAGACGGCCCTTTTCATCACGGGCAGAGTTGGGGTACACGCTGGCCTTCTCAATATCCTTGATGGTGATCAGGCCCTTCAGGCGGAAGTCCTTATCCACCAGAGGCAGCTTCTCGATCTTGTGGCGGCGCAGGATCTCCTTGGCCTCCTCCAGGGTGATGCCCTCGGGGGCGGTGACCAGGTTGTCCTTGGTCATCACGTTGTCGATCAGCTGGTTCATATCGGTCTCGAACTTCATATCACGGTTGGTGATGATACCGATCAGCTTTCCGTTATCACAGATGGGCACGCCGGAGATGCGGTATTTGGCCATCAGCTCGTCGGCCTCGGCCAGAGTGTGGCCGGGCGCCAGCCAGAAGGGGTTGGTGATAACGCCGTTCTCACTGCGCTTGACCATATCCACCTGCTCGGCCTGCTGGCTGATAGACATATTCTTATGGATGATACCAATGCCGCCCTCCCGGGCGATGGCAATGGCCATGCGGTACTCCGTAACCGTGTCCATTGCGGCGCTGATCAGAGGGATGTTCAGCTTGATTTTCTTGGTCAGCCTGGTGTGCAGGTCGATATCGGCGGGCAGCACATCGCTGGCAGCGGGCACCAGCAGTACGTCGTCGAAGGTCAGGCCCTGTTTGACAAACTTCTGGGCCGCGTCCTGATTGACCATTCACAACAACTCCTTTTCTCTTTGATCCCCCGCCGCGTCTGTTTCAGGCAGCACGCGGCAGGATCTTTGTAGTTTATGGGTATTAGGGATATTTTACTCTGCACCTATGGGGTTGTCAAGGAAGGGTTTTGACCAAAAAGCACCGCCGCTTCAAAGCGGGTTTTGCCCGTCTCGTCCAAGCCGCACAGATAGGTCTCTCCCCCCATGCCCGGTCCTTCCAGGATGGACAGTACCTCGCCCGGCCGGCACTCCGCCACATAGCCCAGGCGCAGAGAGGCCAGATATTTCCCCTCCTCCTGCTCCAGCCGATCCAGCCGCAGCGCGTCACAGGCAAAGTCGGCATAGCGGGCATTGTTCATGTGGCCGTTCAGGTCGGTGTCGCTGTAATGCACAGGCCTGCGCTCCAGCAGGTGCAGGTCCTCCGGGCGGCGCAGCTTGGCCAGGGTGACCGTTTTGCACAGCTCCTCCCCCCGGTTGGCCGACATCTCCCCCACCGCAGACAGGCACAGCAGACGCCGGGTCTCCTTCTTGGCCAGCACCCAGCCGGATACCGACTCTCCGATGGGAACGCCGTCCACCAGAATATCATAATCCCGATACATCATCGCCCCATGGGAACCCCGGTGCCAGGTGCGCACCGTCACCTGATCCTTCCACCGAAGGGGACGGTCCAGGCGGAACCAGTTCCGGGCCAACATCCAGAAGGCGCCGTACTTCTCCATCAGAGCTTCCCGGCCAAATCCCCCATAGCGGGAGGCCCCGGCCGCCGCGTCCTGCAAATACCCCAGCAGGGCAGAGGCCCGGCACAGCCCCATTCCATCCGCATCCCGATCGCCTACCGTAAAATGATATTCAAATACATCGCTCATTGTTTTGCCTTTCCTCTGATTATAATGTTTGTCTTGCAGCAAATATCCTCAATGTCGTCGTCTGTGGCGGCTGGAATACGCACCTGCGCTCCGCATTGGGTGCACATCAGGTCCACAGAGCTGTAATTCAGCTGAAACGTCCAGTTTTTAGAACCGCAGGCACAGGAAATGCCCCCCCGTGCGGCGATGTCCTTGATCTCGGACAGCACCTCCTCCATAACGATGGGGTTCAGAAAGGTGCCCCGCTCCTCAGCGTTTTCATCCACCCGGTCCAGCGCCTGCTCCAGGCGGGCAGTGGCCGCATAGACAGGCCCCTCCTCCCCCACATAGCAGCAATCCAAGCCGGAAGCGGAGCAGGAGAAGGCCAGTGCCTTCTCCTGGGCAAAGGCGCTGGAGGGACAGGCCACCTTGTGGTCCCGCCCGCAGAACACACAGGGCACCGTCATATGTACCAGGTCGGGCTGAAAATCTACGGTCAGCTCCGATTTTCCGCAGGGACATTTGATACGGTTAGGGGCGGCAGCCAGGGTAAACAGATCCCGCTCCACAATTACCGATTGCCGGCACTGGGGACAAATATAAGAAAGATACCTCTTTTTATCTGGATTCATAGCTTATGTTCCTCCGTCAGCTCCGCCTGGTCGGGCGGAGCAGTCTGCATTTGTAACTGTGGCTATTATATCCCGTACACCGGATTTTTTCCAGTCTGCCCGTCTCATTTTTCTGATATTTTTCTTCCCCTGTGGACATACTGAAGGCGATCTTATGAAAAGAGGCGTTCTCTATGGCAAGAAAACTCGGGCAGCAGACCATTGTTCCGGATCAGTCCATCACCGTTCTCTCCGCCGGCTGTGCCGTGGGCAAAAAAGAGGGTGCCGGCCCCCTGAGACAGTATTTCGACCACATCGACACCGACGATACCTTTGGCCAGGACAGCTGGGAAAACGCGGAGATCGCCATGCAGAAACGCGCCCTGTCCCAGGCCCTGGATAAGGCCGCTCTCACGGCCGGCCAACTGGATTGGCTGTTCGCCGGCGACCTGCTGAACCAGTGCGTCTGCTCCTCCTTCGCCGCACGGGACCTCTCCCTTCCCTTCTTCGGTCTGTACGGCGCCTGTTCCACAATGGGGGAGGGGCTGTGTCTGTCCAGTCTTGTTCTGGACGGCGGAGGCGGTCAGCGGGCGGCAGTGCTGTCGTCCTCCCACTTCTGCTCCGCCGAGCGGCAGTACCGCACCCCTCTGGAGTACGGCTGCCAGCGCACCCCCACCGCACAGTGGACAGTAACGGGCTCCGGCGCCGTGATCCTCGCCCGGGGCGGAACCGGCCCCCGCATCACCCACATCACGCCGGGGAAAATTGTAGACAAAGGCATCCGGGACACCAACAACATGGGGGCCGCTATGGCCCCCGCCGCCTGGGACACCATCCGCACCCACCTAAATGATACCGGCCGCGCCCCCGGCTTCTACGACCTGATCGTCACCGGCGACCTGGGCCGTCTGGGCAGCGAGCTGCTGAAGGAGCTGGCCCGGCGGGACGGGGTGCCCCTGGACCGCCACGCCGACTGCGGCCTGCTTATCTTTGAGCCCAATAGTCAGGATGTCCACTGCGGCGGCTCCGGCTGCGGCTGCTGCGCCAGCGTGCTGGCGAGTTTTCTTCTCCCCGGCCTGCGGGATGGCAAATGGAAAAACATTTTGTTTTGCCCCACCGGAGCGCTGCACTCCCCCACCACCGCCTTTCAGGGGGAATCCATCCCGGGCATCAGCCACGCGGTGGCCATTTCAGCGGAATAAGGAGGATCGGACCATGGAATATCTGCGCGCCTTTCTCTGCGGCGGCGTCCTGTGCGTCATCGGACAGCTGCTCATCGACAAGACCAAGCTGACCCCCGCCCGGATCCTGGTGGCCTACGTCACCTTAGGGGTCATTCTGGGGGGTGTCGGCCTGTATGAACCCATCGCCGACTGGGGCGGAGCCGGAGCCACCGTCCCTCTGACCGGCTTCGGCTACCTGCTGTCTAAGGGCGTTAAACAGGCAGTGGCGGAACATGGCCTTCTCGGCGTCCTCACCGGCGGGATCACCGCCGCCGCAGGAGGGATCACCGCCGCGGTCTTTTTCGGCTTTCTGGTGTCTCTGCTCTTTAAATCCAAACCCAAACAGTAAAACCGGAACAAAAAGCGAGGGCTGCGGTGCAGCCCTCGCTTTTTGTTCGAAATCAATCTTTCTTATACTTCTTTTCCCCGGACAGGATCATGATGCTGTCCATCTTCTTGGGGATCTCGTTGTCCCGGATGTTCTCCCAATCAGCGGGGGTGATCTCGTTGATGGCGATGGTCAGCGACTTCTCCGGGCAGCCCAGGGCCTCCTGCATGGCGGCGCTCACCTTTTCGGCCATGGCCTGCTTGGTTTTTTCGTCCCGGGGATAGGAATTGATCACGATATAGGGCATAGTGGGTCTCTCCTTTCAATTTTAAAAACGCTGCAATTTATGGTGTATCCACCATACCACATTTTTGGAGCTTTGGCAAGAACACCAATCAAAAAACTTGCTCTTTTCGTGAAAATCATCTATAATAAAGTCCCGGAGATTTTTTACTCCGGGCTGTCACCGATGTTTCACGCTTTTATTAAGAAGGGAGCGGCTGATTATGAACGAAAAGGAACGCACAATACAATACCACATCCAGTGTACCCAGGGGGACGTGGGGGGCTACTGCATCCTGCCCGGAGATCCCGGCCGCTGCAAATCCATCGCCCAATATTTCGACAATCCTGTCCACATAAAAACCAACCGTGAGTACGAGACCTGGACCGGGACCCTGCTGGGGGAAAAGGTCAGCGTGGTGTCCACAGGCATTGGTGGCCCCTCCGCCTCCATCGCCATGGAGGAGCTGGCCAACCTGGGGGTACACACCTTTATCCGCGTGGGCACCTGCGGCGGCATCGACTTGGATGTGCGCAGCGGTGATGTAGTGGTGGCCACAGGGGCGGTGCGTATGGAGGGCACCAGCCGGGAATACGCCCCCATCGAGTGGCCCGCTGTACCGGATCTTTCAGTAACATGCGCTCTGGTTCAGGCCGCTAAAGACCTGGGGTTCCCCTGCAAGACGGGGGTTGTCCAGTGTAAAGATTCGTTTTACGGCCAGCACTCCCCCGCCCGGATGCCTGTATCCTACGAATTGGAGCAGAAATGGGAAGCCTGGAAGCGCTTAGGGGTACTGGCCTCCGAAATGGAGTCTGCCGCCCTGTTCACTGTGGCCGCTGCGCGGCGGGTACGGTGCGGCTCCTGTTTCCACGTGATCTGGAACCAGGAGAGAGAAAAGGCCGGTCTGGACCAGACGGAAAACGACGATACCTCCTCGGCTATCCAGGTGGGCGTCGCCGCCCTGAAGCTGCTGATCCAGCAGGACCGGAGCGCGTAAGCTTCTTATTTGCCTTGGGGCCTGCGGTACCGTGCTGCCGCAGGCCCCTCAACTTGTCAAAAAAGTGGTAAAACCACTTTTTTGACAAGCTGCAAACATTTTAACTG
>CAJMQD010000066.1 GCA_905215425.1 uncultured bacterium | reverse complement strand
GCGCCCCGGCGGACCACCGTGCCAAACAGCGCCGCAGTCACTGCCGCCGCAGCAATTTTTCCCATAACCTCCATATTACAGATGAAACAGGGTCTTGACCATGGTGAACAGCTCTGCGATCTCCTGTACCACCATCATCAGGACCACCACCAGAGCGGCCAGCGTGGTCATCATGGCCTGCTCGTCTCGCCCTGCACGGCTGAGCACCTGGTTCAGCACCGCTACCACAATGCCAATGGCTGCAATCTTGAAGATCAGATCTACATCCACTCCGCTCCCCTCCTCTCGTTTATAGCAGCAGGATCATCAAAAACACACCCCCGGCTAGTCCCATCATCTGGTACACCCTTCCCAGCCGGCGGCTATCCATCCACTTTTCCTGCCGCAGCTGCTCCAACTGCCGGCAAACTTCTTTCACCGCCTGACACTGCGCCGCAGCGTCGTATCGTCCCAAGCACTGCCCCAAAGGAAAAAGCAGCTCCCTTCCCTCCGGGCAAAGCCCGTTCAAATTCACCACCGCCGCCTCCCAAGTCCGGGCAAAGGGCCGCTCATCCAGCCGGGCCAGCCCGGTGATGCAGTCGGTAAACAACCGCCGCGCCGCGCCGTGGCTTCGGCCCCGCAGGCGCTCCATCAAGACGGGCAAACTCGACTCCTGTAAGCGGAGCTCATGCTCCAACAGCGTCAGCCCCTGCAGAAGCTGATTCAAGGTGTCCACGCCCTGCTTCAGATCCTGCCCCCGGCGAATTCCCAATGCCGCACAGCCGATAGCGGTCAGCGCCGCCCCCCATAATTTCAACACGGTTCAGGCGCGTCCACCGTATAGCTCCGGCCCTGCTCCGTGCGCTGTATGCTCACCACACGCTGAAAAATCCGCTCCTCCAGCATCGTTCTGTACAGGGGGCGCCGCGTCAGTTCGTCCCCTTCTCCGTGGGCCGTGGCCAGCAGCACCGCACCGCATCCCGCAGCCGTCAACAGGGCGCCCACATCCTCCGGCGCAGTGATTTCGTCCATTGCCAATACCTGGGGGTTCATGGCACGCAGCAGCAGCATGGCGCCCTGCGCCTTGGGGCACCCCTCTATCACGTCTGTCCGCCGTCCCACACGCAGCTGGGGGACACCGCCGTACAGCGCGGCCACCTCCCCCCGCTCATCTGCCAGCCCCACCCGCAGGGGCGGTGTCCCATCCCCATCGGAGATACACCGCACCAGGTCCCGCAGCAAAGTCGTCTTCCCCATGCCCGGGGGCGCAGCAATCAGCGTAGAGCACAGCCGTCCCCCCTCCATTAAACCGGACAGCAGAGGAAGGGCCGCTCCGGGATGCTGCCGCGCAATCCGGATGGAGACAGAGGACAGTGACCTGAGATTCCGCATCTGCCCATTCTCCAGCACCGCTGTGCCGCACAGGCCCAGTCTGTGTCCCCCCTCTATGGTGAGATACCCCTCCCGCAGCTGGGCCAGCACCGCATGGACTGAAGCCCGACTGGCGATCTCCAGCAGCAGTTCCAGGTCCTGGGTGACGATCTTCCGTCCGCCCAGGGGAACTTCCCCCTCTGGGAATACAGCGGCCATGGGCCAGCCGCATCGCAAACGCAGCTCCTCCGCCCTCTCCCGCTCCTGGGCGGGAAGGGCCAGCGCCTGCTGGCGCAGTTCCGGCGGAAGGACCGCCGCCGCCTGTTCAAACTCTCTCATGTTCAAGCCCCCTGCCTGTCCGTTTTCTCTCCCATCCTATGAGGACAGGCCCCCGGGTATGACAGGCAGGGCATAAAAAATTGGGACAGGTTTTCCGCCTGTCCCGATGAAGGTTCTTCTATCGCTCTTTTAAGTTTGTTTTGTGTTCCTTATAGGGAGCTTAACCCGTTTAAGGCTGCTGCGTATCATCCTCCGCCTTGCTCTGTTCCTCTTGGGCCTTCGCCAGCCGGTCCACATACAGGGTCTCCGGCTCTTTTTTCACGCAGATCAGCCGGTAGACCAAAACGGCCCCTGCCGCCAGAGCGGAAGCCGCCGCCAGCAGTTGAGACACCCGGATATTGCTGCCTACATAGAGATAAAGACTATCTGTGCGCAGCCCTTCGATCCAGGCCCGGCCAAGTCCGTACCAGAAGATATAGAACAGGAAGCACTGACCGTCGAACTTCCGCCGCTTGCCCATGTGGTACACCAACAGCAGGCCGACAAAATTCCACAGCGACTCATAGAAGAAGGTGGGATGTACCCCCAGAGCTCCGTCAAGCACCGACTGGTACTCCTCCACGCTGGTCAAGATACCCTGGCTGTACAGTTCTTTCGCAATGGACTCCGAGCACATTCTCCAGGGCAAGGTCGTGGGGGCGCCGTAGGCCTCCACATTCATAAAGTTGCCCCAGCGGCCCACCAGCTGCCCAATAAAAAGCCCATGAACGCCCAGGTCGCCGAAGGCCAGAAAATTGATCTTCCGCACCTTGCAGAAAATCAGCAGCACAATAACCGAGGAAATGATACCCCCATAGATCGCCAGACCGCCGTCGCTGTACCGGAACACTGCCCCCCAGTTTAAAGAACCGTCTGCGTTGCGGTACTGCCCGAGATTGAAAATCACATAGTAGGCCCGGATCGAGATCAGCGCCGCCGGAACGGCGAAGAGCATCATATCGGTGATCTGATCCTCCGTAATGCCGAAGCGCTTGCCCCATTTGGAGCACAGCCACACCGCCAGCAGCAGTCCGCTGGCGATGATGATGCCGTACCAATATACCGGACGTCCAAATACATGGAAGGCCACCCGGTTCAGCGTCAGCTCCAGCCCCAGGCCGGGAAAGAAAACTTCATTGATCATATCTTATTTTTATCTCCTGATCATTCTGCTTAGAAGCCGGACCAACCGGCTTTTTTCATTGTTCCTTCGGACAGATCACGGACAGGGCCGTGCGCTCCCGGACGGTCCAGCGGGCAATCATATCCTCCGCTTCTGCCTTGGTTATTGTGTCAAACAGGCGTGCAAAGTCCAAGAATCGGAACCCGGCAAAGAACGCCTGCGCCTGGCCCACGCAAAGGGTGTCAAAGGAGTTGAGCGAGCGGACCTTGCCCCCATATACGCCCTTTTTCACCCGCTGCCACAGGCCGCCGTCAATGCCTTCCCGGCCAATGCGGGCAGCCTCGTCCCATACGGCCTGGCGCACTGCCAATGCGTCCTTGGACTCGCCTCCCGACACAAGAAAGGCCACGCCGGGGTAACTCTCGTATCCGTAATAGAAGTTGGCATTGATCAGCCCCTGGCGGTACAGCCGGGCATACAGCGGGGTGGAGTTGCCCAGCAGGCACTCCAGCGCCAACTCGCCCACCAATTGCTGGCGCAGGTTTTTCTCCCCGCGGCCCGGGTCATCCCCCTTAAAGCCCAGCTGGAAGATGGGCTGGGCCACTTCCATGGTCTGCTCCACCACGTCCTTGGCCACCCGATCCTCTTCCTTGGGGCCATAGTCCTTGGCGGCGATGGGTCCCGCCTTCTCCGGCAAGATTTCGCGGGCCAGGGCACAAATCCCCTCCGGGTCCACATCTCCGGCCACGCACAGCACCATGTTGGCAGGATCGTAAAACGCCTTGTGGCAGTCGTATAACGTATCCGCCGTAATGTGAGAGATAGACTCCACGCTGCCTGCCACGCTGGTGCGAATGGGATGGTGGGCATAGAGGACTCCCATCAAGTTGTTGAACACCCTCCAGTCTGGGTTGTCCTCGATCATGCCGATCTCCTGCCCGATGATTCCCTGTTCTTTATCCACGCTCTCTTGGGTGAACCAGGGAACCGATACAAAGGACAGCAAGATCTTCAAATTCTCTTCAAACTTCTGGGTGGACTCACAATAATAGCCCGTGATGGCCGAGGAGGTACAGGCGTTGGGGCTGGCCCCATTGGCGGCCAAATCCTGCAGGGCGTTCCCGTCCTTGGTGTCGAACATCTTATGCTCCAGATAGTGGGCCACCCCCGCAGGTGTCTCCTTCCACTCATCCCCAAGGCAGAACCGGGTATCGATGCCGCCGTAATTCGTGGCGAAAAAGGCGTACCCCTTCTGATAGCCCGGCTTGGGGCTGATAAAGATGTTCAGGCCGTTATCCAACACCTGATGGTACATCTTTTCTCCCACTTGGTCAAAGCTCAGCAGCTCCACGGCTCAGCACTCCTTTCCCTTTAAGAAATAGACGGTGTCCAATTCCAGTTTCCGGGCCACCTGGGCGATTTGCTCTCCGGTCACGGTCTCCAGCCGGGCAGTCAGCGTTCCCGGATCGTTCTCCGTCCCCGCCGCAGCCTGTCCCAGCCAGTACTCTTCCATTCTTCCCTGTTCATCTTCAATGGATCGGTACTGATTGATCAGGATGCGCCGGGCGCCCTCCAACTCATCATCGGTGATTTTTCCCGCCTTCACATCCTCCAGCTGAGCCAAAATTTCCCGCTTCGCCGTCTCGTAGTTCTGGAATTCAATGCCGGAGGAGACGATCATCAGCCCTTTCTGTTTTTCCAGAGCGGAGCTGGCATAGTAACACAGGGACAGGCGCTCCCGCACATTCATAAACAGCTTGGACATGGAGGTTCCGCCGAATACCGCGCTGCACAGCACCAGCGCAGGGCACTCCTCCTCCCAGACTGTTATGCCGCCGGTGCGCCAGCCCATGGCCAGCTTGCCCTGATTGACGTCCATGACCTCTTCGATCACGTTGGGCTCCTGCTCCGCATGAATGCGCACCTCGCACTCCGGTTCCTCCCGCTCCTGGCTGACGGGAAGGGTGGAAAAGACCCGTTCCATAATCTCCCGCACCCGCTCCGGGTCGGCACTGCCGGAGTAATACACCTCGATCTGCGCCGAGGACAGCAGCTTCTGATACCGGGCCCACAGGCTCTCGGGAGTAATGGCGGCCACCTTGTCCTCTTGCCCCAACTTGTCTGCTCCGAAGCTCTCCTCCCGGCACATAAGCTGAGTCAGGCGGCGGGTGGCATAGATCCGTTTGTCGTTGATCTGCCCCCGCAGCTCATCGATCAGATTGGCCTTCTCGCCCTCCACATAGTCCGGGTCAAAGACTCCGTCCCGGGTCAGGGGGTTCAGGAGCATTTCGCCCAGCAGCTCTGCGGCGCCGGAAAGAATATCCTCCCCGTTCAAGGCATAGGCGTTGTCCAGAAAACTGGCCAGAAATCCAACGCACTGGCTTTCTCCCTTTTTCCGCACCACGGGCTCAACAGCGCCGCCATACAGCTCGTCCAGGGCGGCAGACAGAGACTCCATGTCCGGGTGTACCATCGTCCCCCGGCGGAGCACCCGGGGCAGCAGCGCATTGGCCGAAGCGTTCTCCCGATTCAGCTGGGTCATAAGGGTCAGGGAGAGATAGGCGCTTTTGAACTTATCCGTGTGCACTGTCCGCAGCCACACGCCCGGAAACAGTTGCGTCCGCTTTCCTTCCATAGTACCGTCCTTTCCGCCCGGAACTGCTGGGTGTGTCGGGCGATCCACGTCATTTTTCGGCTATTGTACCACGCTTTTCCTGCAAATGCAAAGTTTTCCTTCTCAGCATACCCTCCGTCCGGCATTTTATACCACAGAAGCAGCATCCGGCGCAAGTATTTTTACTTGACAAGCAAATCATAATATGCTACACTCTCAAAGTAAAGTTTTGCGCCTTTACACTTCGACGAGAGGAGGCCCTTATTTATGAAAAGTCAGGCATACCGAATGGCTCTGCTGTACGACTTCTACGGCGATGTACTCACCGACCGGCAGAAGGAGTTTTACGACCTCTACTACAACGAGGACCTCTCCCTGGGAGAAATCGCCGAAAATAACGGCATTACCCGTCAGGGCGTCCGGGATGTGATCGTCAGAGCGGAAGCGATCCTCTCTGACTTAGAGGACAAGACCGGACTGATCAAGCGGTTCCTGGCCATGGGCAAGGAACTGGCCGTCCTGGA
>CAJMQD010000065.1 GCA_905215425.1 uncultured bacterium | reverse complement strand
TATAGGATACGGCGTGGAGATCAACGAGCTTCTGCTGGCAGCCGGGCTTCTGTCGGAGCGCGGTATCGAGGCAGAGGTCATAAAGCTGAACCAAATCGCACCGCTGGACGCTGCACCGGTGGTGGAATCTGTCCGCCGCACAGGGGCAATGCTCTCGGCGGAGGAGTGCGCCGCAATGGGGTGCGTGGGCAGCCAATTGCTGGCCGCTTTAGAGGCGGCCGGGGTCGAGGCCAAAACTGCCGTGGTCACCTGCGGCGAGGGTTTTGTGACCCACGGCAGCAGCAGTGAGTTAAAAAAGATGTTGGGCCTGGACGGAGAGAGCCTGTTCCGTCGGGCTATGGAGGTGTTGGGTCGTGGCTAAGCTTCGACTGGACGTAGCGATGACGGAACAGGGGCTTGCGGAGAGCCGGCAGAAGGCGCAGGCCATCATTATGGCCGGACAGGTGTTTGTCAACGGTCAAAAGGTGGATAAGGCGGGGGCCCCGGTGGCCCAGGATGCGGTGATCGAGGTCCACGGCAAGACACTGAAATATGTCAGCCGGGGCGGCTTGAAGCTGGAGAAGGCCATGGCCTGCTGGCCCATCGTGCTGAAGGAGCGGATCTGCGCTGATATCGGCGCCTCCACCGGCGGCTTTACCGACTGTATGCTCCAGAACGGGGCGTCCAAGGTCTATGCGGTGGATGTTGGCTACAATCAGTTGGATTACCGCCTGCGCACCCACCCGCAGGTGGTGTGCATGGAGCGCACCAACGCCCGGTATCTCACACGGGAGCAGATCCCGGAGGAACTGGATTTCTTTTCTGTCGATGTGTCCTTTATTTCCTTGAATCTGATCCTGCCCGCAGTCCGCCCCCTGCTGAAAGAGGGGGGACAGGGCGTCTGCCTGGTCAAGCCCCAGTTCGAGGCGGGCAAAGATAAGGTGGGAAAAAAGGGCGTGGTTCGGGACCCGGCGGTCCATCTGGAGGTGCTGGAGCATTTCCTGATCCATGCGGCCAACGCCGGTTTTACGGTGAAGGACCTGACCTATTCGCCCATCCGCGGGCCGGAGGGCAATATTGAGTATCTGGGCTGGCTGGAAGCCGGAGAGGGCCCTGCCTTCACAGGCGATTTGAGGGCGCTGGTAGAGCGATCCCACGCCGACTTTGAGGAGGGGGCAATATGAAGATCATACTCAGCTCCAACCCCTACCGGGATCGGGGACTGCGGGCGGCTATGGAGGCCCAGCGGGTTCTGGAACGCAGCGGGGCGCAGACGGTTCTTTGCCTGCCCTTTCGCCCCAAGCGCGGGGATCGGCTGGAGATCCCCCGCCAGGCAGTGCTGGGGGAACTGGAGAAGGAGCTGCCCCAGGCTGACCTGCTGGTATGCTTCGGCGGAGATGGCACGATCCTCCACGCCGCCCGGGACGCTACCCTTCACGATGTGCCTGTTCTGGGGGTCAACATGGGAAGTGTCGGCTTTATGGCAGAGTTGGAGCGCAGCGAGCTGTCCCGCTTGGCCGGTCTGGCCAATAACAGCTTTACCACAGAGGAGCGCATGATGCTGGACGTCAGCGTATTCCGGGGGGACAAGCTGATCAGTCAGGATCTGGCGCTGAATGATGCCGTATGTTCCAAGGGATCTGTGGCCCGGGTAGCGGAGCTGGAGGTCTGGGCGGATGGGATGCGCATCAGCCAGGTGATCGGCGACGGCGTGATCGTCGCCACTCCCACCGGCTCTACGGCCTATTCCATGTCTGCCGGAGGCCCCATTGTAGAACCGACCTCCCACAGCATTATTGTCACTCCTGTGTGCGCCCACCAGTTGGCCGCCCGGGCCATGGTGCTCTCCGACCGGAGAGTGGTTACCATCCAGCCCCCCAAGGGCAACAGAAAGCAGAGCTATCTGTCTGTGGATGGTGGAAAGGCTTTGCGGCTGATGGGCGGAGAACGGGTGGAAATTCGCCGATCCGAGCACACTACAAAACTGGTCAGGCTGAGCGAGCGCAGCTTTTACCAGATCATCAACCAAAAGTTAGGAGGATATGCCCCGTGAAAAGCGAAAGACAGTCGGAGATATTGAAGATCATCAAGGCCGGTGATGTAGAGACGCAGGAGCAGCTGCTGACAATGTTGGAGGAACGCGGCTATCGGGCCACTCAGGCCACGATTTCCCGGGACATTAAGGAGCTGCGTCTGGTAAAAGAGCTGACCAGACGGGGTGGATACCGATATACCGTCAACGAACAGCGGACCGGCGGCGCCACAGATATGCGTCTGCGGAATATCTTTAAAGAGGGCGTGATCTCGGTGGAGTACGCTCAGAATATTGTGGTCATTCGCTCTATGCCGGGTACGGCCAACGCTGTGCTGGCCGCCCTTGACAGCATGGAGATTCCCAAGATGCTGGGCAGCCTGGCGGGAGATGACACCGGTATTCTGATCATGCGGGACACCGCTGCTGCGGAGGAGTTTTCCAGGGAAGTTCACCGTCTGCTGAAATAAGGGGGAGAGGGTATGCTCTCGCTGCTCCATATTGAGAATATTGCGATTATCCAAGCGGCGGATATCAGCTTCCGTCCGGGGTTTAATGTGCTGACCGGCGAGACCGGCGCAGGTAAATCCATTGTCATTGATGCCATCGGTGCGGTGCTGGGTCAGCGGACCAGCCGGGAATTGGTGCGGACCGGAGCAAAATCTGCGCTGGTCACCGCTGTGTTTACCGGCCTGAGGCCCATTCCGTGGCTGAGGGAGAACGGCGTACCGGAGGATGAAGAACTGCTGCTCCAACGGGAGCTTATGGCCGACGGCCGCGGCGCCTGCCGGATCAACGGAAGGGTGGTCACGGCGGCCCAGCTGCGGCAGTTGGGCCGTCAGCTGTTGGATATTCACGGCCAGCACGACGGTCAGCAGCTGCTGGACCCTGCCTGTCACCTGGGTTATCTGGACAAATTTGGCCGGACCCGGACTCTATGGGAGCCTTACAGCGCAGCTTATCAGGAAATGGCTGATTTGAAAAAGAAGATCGCGGCGCTGGAGATGGACGAGGCAGAGCGCTCCCGCCGGGTGGATACACTGACCTATCAGATCGGCGAATTGGAGCGCGCCGGGTTAAAAGAGGGCGAGGACGAGGAACTGGATGCCCGCCGCACCCTGCTGCGCGGAGCGGGCAAGCTGATGGACGCCCTGCAGCTTGCGGGACAGGCCCTGTACGGAGATGACGGCAGTGAAGGCGCAGCCGACCTGCTGGGCAATGCCGAAGGGGCGGTGCGGTCTGTTTCCGGTTTGTCCCCCGAGCTGGAGGAGCTGTCGGGCCTGCTGAAGGAGCTGTATGTCCAGGCCCGGGATGCCGCCGAACGGGTGCGGGACATGGAGCAGGACTTCGATTTCTCGCCCCAGGAGCTGGATCAGGTGGAGGGCCGCCTGGACCAGTTATACCGATTGAAAAAGAAGTACGGGCCCACTGTGGCTGATATGCTGGACTATCTGGAGCGCTGCCGCAAGGAGCTGGACCAGATCCAGTATGCAGACGACACCATTGCGCAGCTTCAGGGCGAGTTGAGCAAGGCAGAGAAGCGGGCAAAAAAGCGGGCGCAGGAGCTCTCCGAAGCCAGAAAGAAGGCGGCGCAGGGCCTTCAGGATCGGGTGCAGCAGGAACTGCGGGATTTGGACATGCCCAAGGTGCAGTTTCTGGTGGAGTTCGGAGAAAAGAGATTGGATGAGACCGGCATGGACGAGGTGCAGTTCCTTATGTCCGCCAATGTGGGCGAGGCACTCAAGCCCATCCAGAAAGTTGCCTCCGGCGGCGAGCTGGCACGAATCATGCTGGCCCTGAAAAATGTGTTGGCGGAGGATGACGGCATCGATACCTTGGTGTTTGACGAGGTGGATACCGGGGTCTCCGGCCGTGCAGCCCAGAAGGTGGCCCGGAAAATGGCACAGGTCGCCGGGCATAAACAGGTGCTCTGCGTGACCCATCTGCCGCAGATCGCCGCTATGGCGGACACCCATTTCTCCGTGGAAAAAGGGGAGCGGGACGGACGAACCTATACTCAGGTGAAGGAACTGGACCGCCGGGGCCGCCAGGAGGAACTGGCCCGCCTGATGGGGGGCGGCAGCATTACGCAGGCAATCTTGGACAGTGCCCGGGAGTTGATGGAAGAAAAGGACCGGCTGTAATCTGGCTGGGCACTGGTCTGGCATCCGATAAAACAACTCCAGCCCCTTGACAAAAGAGAAAAGCTGTGTTACAGTTCAGCATACTGTGAGGAAAAGGATCAGTAACAGTTATTTCCCCGTGCAGAGAGCCTCCGGTTTGGTGCAAGGAGGACGGGAAACGCTGCGAATACCCCTTGGAGCAGCCGCCTGAACCGCCGTTTGGCGCAGTAGGGGACAGGCCGGGCCGCGCCCGTTATCGCGCTGGAGTCAGGCACTCCGTAAGCTTTCTGCCGCGAGGCAGAGAGAAACCAGAGGTGGTACCGCGTTTTTCGCCCTCTGTCCAGTTTGTTGGACAGAGGGCGTTTTTTATCCATGAGCCGTAAACGGACGATCGGAGGTATGCTTTATGACCGAGGAGAGAAAAGGCGTTCTGTTCGTGTTTGTGGCCGCTGTGCTGTACAGCTTGGGCGGTCTGTGCATCAAGCTGATTCCGGATTGGAGCGGTCTGGCCCTGAATGCCGGGCGCAACGGGATCGCGCTGGTGGTCTATGTGATCTTTTTCGCGGCCACTCGGCACAGACCTCGGTTCAACCGGTGGATCTTCCTGGGTGCCTGCTGCGTGTGTGCCACGAACGTGCTGTTTGCTGTGGCCAACAAAATGACCACGGCGGCTAACTCCATTGTCCTGGAATACACTGCGCCCATCTTCGTTATTCTGCTGTCCGCCATTTTTCTCCGCCGCCGGCCGGACAGGCTGGATCTGGCGGCCTGCGCGGTGGTATTTCTGGGGGTTCTGTGCTTCTTCCTGGAGAGCTTGGGCGGTGGGCATCTGTCTGGGGATCTTTTAGCGCTGCTGTCTGGGGTAACTTATGGCGGCGTTTTTATGCTGAATGAAGTGCCCGACGGCGACCCCATCTCCTCCGTGTTCTGGAGCGCGGTGATGAGCACCCTGATCGGTCTGCCCCAGATGGTGCAGCAGCCCCGGCTGGAGGGGACCGCCTTGGTCAGTATGCTGGTGCTGGGTGTGTTTCAGGTGGGTCTGGCCTTTGTGTTCCTGACGGTGGGCTTGAAGATCACCCCCTCTATCACCGCCAGCCTGGTCACCGGGATCGAGCCGGTGTTGAATCCTGTTTTGGTGGCGGTGTTCTACCACGAATATATGGGCGTATTCTCTGTCATTGGGGCCTGCATCGTCATTGTCGGCGTGGTGGGCTATAATGTGCTGAAGGAGAAACAGCAGGCAAGGATAGCCTGAACTCTAAAAATGAAAGTACTTTAAGGAGGATATATAGTATGACTTGTTATGAAGAACTGAAGGCCCGGGGCCTGATCGCTCAGGTGACCAATGAGGAAGAGATCTCCAAGATGATCAACGAGGGAAAGGCTGTTTTTTATATCGGCTTTGATCCCACGGCAGATTCTCTCCATGTGGGTCATTTTATGGCTCTGTGCCTGATGAAGCGGCTGCAGATGGCGGGCAACCGTCCCATCGCTCTGATCGGCGGCGGCACCGGCTATATCGGCGACCCCTCCGGCCGTACGGATATGCGCTCCATGATGACTCCCGAGACCATTCAGCATAACTGTGACTGCTTCAAAAAGCAGATGGAGCGGTTCATCGAGTTCGGCGAAGGCAAGGCCATGATGATCAACCACGCCGACTGGCTGCTGAAGCTGAACTATGTGGATCTGCTGCGGGAGGTGGGCGCCTGTTTCTCCGTGAATAATATGCTGCGGGCTGAGTGCTACAAGCAGCGGATGGAGAAGGGCCTGAGCTTCCTGGAATTCAACTACATGATCATGCAGTCCTACGACTTCTACTACCTGTTCCAGCACTACGGCTGCAATATGCAG
>CAJMQD010000064.1 GCA_905215425.1 uncultured bacterium | reverse complement strand
GTCATTAACGAGGACACAGCTTGAATAACACGCAGCACAGCAGGGGCGTGGGAGAGATCCCCCGCCCCAAAAAGTGCATATGCAGGTTTTCGGCTGGAGTAAGATCGGACGGAGGAATCCTATGAAACATACCGTGGCATTGAAGCAGAACCATGAATTCCGCCGGCTGTACAACAAGGGCAAAAGCGCCGCTTCCCCTTTTTTTGCCGTATACTGCAGAAAGACCGGCCGGCCATACAGCCGCCTCGGTCTGACCACAGGGGTAAAGCTGGGCAACGCGGTGAAGCGCAACCGGGTGCGCCGTCGAATGCGGGAACTGTACCGCACCAACGAACAAAAGCTTCGTCCCGGATATGATATCGTCATTGTGGCCCGATCCAGGGCCATATTTGCCCGTTACAGCGATTTGGAGAACAGCTTTCTCCGTCTGATGAAAAAGCTGGAGCTGACCTTGCCCAAAGAGGACAAGCAGGCATGAAGGCTTTGCTGCTGTGGATGATCCGCTTTTACCGCAGTGCCATCTCCCCCCTGCGCCCCCCCTGCTGCCGTTTTATCCCCACCTGCTCCCAGTATGCGCTGGAGGCTGTGGAGAAATATGGCGCGCTGAAGGGGGGCTGGCTGGCCTTGCGCCGTCTGCTCAAGTGCCATCCCTTCCACCGGCAGGAGACCATCGAGTACGACCCCGTGCCCTGACGGGTCCCCCCTGCCTCCCATACTAAACTTGCGGAGGAAATACTGTGGATATTATTCTGAAACCCTTTTGCTGGCTGCTGCTGATCTTCTACCGCTTTGCCGGCTATGGCGTGGCGCTGATCCTGTTCGGCTTTGTGGTAAAGCTGATCCTGTTCCCCGTCACCCTGAAGCAGAAAAAGAGCATGATCCAGATGAACCTGCTCTCCGGGCGGATGCAGAAGCTGCAGGCCCAGTACGCCAAGACAAACCCTGAAAAATACAACGAAGAGGTCCAGAAGCTCTATGCCCAGGAGCATGTGAATCCCATGGGCGGCTGTATGTGGTCTCTGGTGCCCATGGTGGTGCTGATCGCCCTGTACCGGATCATCCGGATGCCCATTCAAATGCTGATGAATGTGCCCAAGGATATGGTCGCCAAGGTGGCGGAGATCACCGGCGTGGCCAATACCGGCGCCTACCCCCAGATCGCCATGGCCAAGGCGCTGAACGACCCCGACATCCTGGCCAAGGCTCAGGCTGCTCTGGGTGATGCGGGCAAAGGTCTGTTCAGCATGAACTTCAGCTTCCTGGGGCTGGACCTGGACGCCATTCCCACCTGGAAATTCTGGGAGGGCGGCATCCACTGGGCCACTCTGGGCCTGTTCCTGCTGGTGCTGATCTCCACCGCCGTGTCCTTCCTGTCCATGAAGGTATCTATGGCCACCAACAAGGTGAATAGCCAGAGCCAGAATGAGCAGATGGACAAGACCAACCAGTCCATGATGCTGATGATGCCCCTTATGTCTTTGTGGATCGGCTTCACCGTGCCCGCCGGCCTGTCCGTCTACTGGATCTCCCAGTACCTGATGACCATGGTACAGGAGGTCGTCTGCGGCAAGATGCTGAAGAAGGACTACGAGGCGGCCCGCGCCGCCGCCGCCGAGGCGGCCCGTCTGGCCAAGGAAGAGGAAAAGCGCCGCAAGGAGGAGGCCCGCCTGGAGCGTGCCCGCCGCCTTGAGGAGGAGAAGCTCAACAAGAAGAAGGGCATCAAGAAGAACGAGGAGCCCGCCCAGGAGGGTGTGAACCGCGACGACAGCCGGGAGGGGATCCGTGCCTATGCCCGCGGCCGCGCCTATATCCCCAGCCGCTTCGGCGAGGTGACCGAGTACGCCGACCCCAACGACCTGTTCCGGGCCCGCACCGAGGCCGCCGCTGCCGCTGCGGAAGCCAAGAAGAATAAGAAGGCAAAGAAGGCCGAAAAGGAAGAATTGCCCGCGGCCCAGGAGCAGACTGCCCCTGTGGAGGAGAAGGCCGCAGAGTCTCAGCAGGCCGTTTCCGAGGAGCTGCCCGCCGAGAAGGAGAACACCGCATCCGCTGCCCCTGCCCAGCCTGTCCAGACCGAGGAGGTCGAGGTAGAGGTGGAGCAGGAAGAGGTTGAACTGCCTGACAACGACGAGAAGGAGGGCGTTTGAGTATGGTAAAGTGGATCGAAACCACCGGCCGCACGGAGGAGGACGCGATCTCCGCCGCCCTGTTTCAGTTGGGACTGGACCGGGACGATGTGTCCGTGGAAGTTGTCGAGCGGGCCAAGTCCGGTTTTCTGGGCTTTGGCGGCAATCCCGCCAAGGTGCGCGTCAGCTATGAGGTGTCTGAAGAGGGCGGCAAGCCCCAGCCCATGAAGGACGAGTTCAAGATCAGCGTCTTTGATGAGCCTGCCCCGGTGAAAAAGGAGGAGCCCAAGGCGGCGCCCGCCCCTGCGCCTGTGATGCAGGAGGAGAAAAAGGCCCCCAAGCCTGAGCGCCCCCAGTTGGAGCCCGGCGATGAGATCATCCTGGCTGCCCCCCCGACGACGGCGGAGCGCAAGCCTGTCCGTTCCGAGCGTCCCCGGCAGGAGCGCGCCCCCCGCCCCCAGCGCCGGAACGACCGCCCCCAGCGGGAGAGCGCCCCGGTGCATATGCCTGCGGCCGACCTGCCCCTGGCCGGCGCCGAGGATGAGAAGGCCCGGCATATTACGGAATTCCTGAACGGTCTGATGGAGCACCTGCATGTTCAGGCGGTTCCCCAGGTCCATGTGAACGAGGAAGGCGCTTACCGCGTCATTCTGGAGGGTCAGGAGCTGGGCGCCATCATTGGCCGCCGGGGCGAGACCCTGGACGCCATCCAGCAGCTGACCAACTACGCCGTCAACCACGGCCAGTCCAAGCGGGTGCGTATCCAGATCGACGCCGAGGGCTATCGGGCCAAGCGGGAGGAATCTCTCCAGCGTCTGGCCGTGAAGGTGGCCGGCAAGGTGGTCAAGTACCGCAAGAACGTCACCCTGGAGGCCATGAACGCCTATGAGCGCCATGTGATCCATACCGCCCTTCAGGATTACCCCAATGTCACCACCTTCTCCACCGGTGTGGAGCCCAACCGCCGCACCGTGGTGGCCTATGCCCCCGGAGAAAAGAAGTAACAAACGAAACCGACCCGCCGTTTCCGAAAATCGGGAACGGCGGGTTTTTTCTTGTAAAACGGAATCATCCCCTCTGTTTGAAAAAAATTCTTCCCTATTTCAAAGGGATAGGGTATAATATATGGTCAGATACCAAACAGATGTGAAAATGACCTGTTTTCCCGCAAAGGAGGACTATTTTTGAACCAGTGGAGCGAGCTTGCGGGCAACCGCAGGCTGAAGGAACAGCTCTCCATTCAGGAGGAGGGACGCGGACTCTCCCACGCCTATATTCTGTGCGGACCGAAGGGCTCCGGCCGGCATACTCTGGCGCGGCTGCTGGCCGCTGCACTGGTGTGTACCGCCCCGGCGGGACAGCGGCCCTGCGGAATTTGTCCCCACTGCAAAAAGGCCGCAGGGGGGATCCATCCGGATATCACAATCGTGACCGGCCCGGGAGAGGGCAAGCCCATCACGGTGGATCAGATCCGGGCCATCCGCGCTGACGCCTATGTCCGCCCCAACGAGGCGGAGCGAAAGGTATATATTGTGGAAAATGCGGAGCAGCTGAACAGCTCCGCCCAGAACGCTATGCTGAAGCTGCTGGAGGAAGGCCCCGCCTATGCGGCCTTTCTGCTGATCGCCGACAACGGCGGCGGCCTGCTGCAGACGGTGCGCTCCCGGTGCGAGCAGCTGGACCTGGCTCCCCTGTCCCCGGCGGAGTGTATGGACAGGCTGCAAAAGATGTTTCACGGGAAACCTTTGGAGGAGCTCCGGCAGGCGGCGCGGAACTGCCAGGGCATTTTGGGCCGGGCGGTGGAGGAGCTGTCCGGCACAGACAACGGACAGCTGGAGCAGATGGCGATACAGATCGCAGATGCCCTGGAAAACGGCACAGAGTGGCAGCTGTTTCAGGCATCCATGGCCCTGGAACGGGGCCCCAAGGAGGGGGTCATTCCCCTGCTGGAGCGTGTTCGGACCCTGGTGGTGGAGCGCCTGCCCGGGTCTTCCCAGAAGAAGCGCCTGCTGAAAGCGGCAGATTTATTGGAGCAGCTGCGTCAGGCGGCAGCGCTGAATGCCAATCCCGGTCAGTTGGCTGGGTGGCTGTGTGCGGGACTGTTTCAAGCCCCGTAAAAACCGCCTCGCAATGACAGGGTTTTCAGCTGAATCACATTGCAGGAACGTAAAGGAGTTCGTATGGCAGAGATTATTGGCGTCCGCTTTAAAAGCGGCGGAAAACAATATTATTTCGACCCCCAGGGCGCTGCCTTTCAAGAGGGTCAGGGCGTGATCGTAGACACCTCCCGAGGGGTGGAATACGGCTGGTGTGCGCAGGCCAACACCCAGGTGGCCGAGGAGGAGGTCGTTCAGCCCCTCCGGCCGGTGCTCCGGGCGGCAACCCCGGAGGATGACCGGATCATGGAGAAAAATAAGGAGAAGGAGAAAAAAGCCTTCCAAATCTGTCAGGAGAAGATCGTCCAGCACGGGCTGGACATGAAGCTGGTAGAGGCGGAGTACTCCTTTGAAGGCAACAAGGTCCTGTTCTTCTTCACCAGCGATGGTCGGGTGGACTTCCGCGCCCTGGTAAAGGATCTGGCGGGTACGATCCACGCCCGCATCGAGCTGCGGCAGATCGGCGTCCGGGATGAGGCGAAGATGCTGGGGGGACTGGGTATCTGCGGCCGCCCGTTCTGCTGCTCCCAGTTCCTGGACGACTTTCAGCCTGTGTCCATCAAAATGGCCAAGACCCAGAACCTCAGCCTGAACCCCACCAAGATCTCCGGCACCTGCGGGCGGCTGATGTGCTGCCTGAAGTATGAGCAGGAGGCCTACGAGGATCTGGTCAAGCACGCACCCAAGCAGGAGTCCTTTGTAGAGACCCCTGACGGCGCGGGCACTGTGTCCAGCGTGAACCTGCTGCGCCAGACCGTACAGGTGCGGCTGGAGTCTGCGCCGGAGACCCCAAAAATTTATCATAACTGCGAGTTATGTGTGATCCGCAACGGAAAAGGCAAGCGGCCCGAGGGCTATGTGGAGCCCCCCCTGTCCGAGCTGGCGAAGCTGCGCAGACAGGAGGAACCCGCGGCCCTGACCCCGGAGGACAGCTTGGCGGCGGCTCTGGCTGCGCTGGAGGGGAACAATTACGCCCGAAAGACGGAGTCTGCCCCTGCCAATGAGCAGAGCGAGGGCAGCCGCAGCAGTCACCGCCGCCGCAGAGGCGGACGGGCCCAGAACGAGGGCGGACCCAACGGCGGAGAGCGGCCCCAGGAGGAGCGTTCGGCGGAGAACCGTCCGCCCCGCTCTGCCAGGACGGCCAGACCCGCTCAGGAGGAGGAGCGCCCACCCCGGACCGAGGGGGACGGAGAGAGACGTCCGCCCCGCCGCCGCCGTCGCCGCCCCGGGGGAAGCGGAAGACGCCCTGAGGAGAACGGCGGGCAGGAGTGATCCGCCCCAATGCCGGGAAACACACAACAGGACCCCGGACGTGAATACGTTCGGGGTCCTGCTTGTAGAGGGATCTCTGCGCTGACTGTGGAAAACTGCCCCCAAACATAGGAGAGAGAACCAAATGGAAACTGTATTGAATGCTTTTTCTGCCTGCTTTGTCCTGCTGCTGATCATGGCCGTGGGCTATTTTATGGGATATAAGGGCTGGATGGGGCCGCCGGAAAAGCTTTTTCTGAGCAAGTATATTATGTCTATTGCCGTGCCCTGCCTGTGTATCCGGGGACTGGTGACCAATCTGGACCGGGCCAGCCTGGTGGAGGCGGCCCCCATGCTGCTGTCTGTCTTTCTGGGAATCATGGTGAACCTGCTGGCGGCCGCTGCGGTGCTGCCCCTGCTGAAGCTGCCCCGAAAGCAGAAGGGCGTGTTCCTGGCCATGTGTTTCCTGTCGAATACGCTGTTTATCGG
>CAJMQD010000063.1 GCA_905215425.1 uncultured bacterium | reverse complement strand
TGGGGGCGCTGCCTCCGGCGGCCTGCGTACTGGCAGTGGGCCTGGGCAACCGGGCGATCACGCCGGACCGGATCGGCCCCGGCGTATATGACCACCTGTTGGTGACCCGGCATCTGGTGGAACAGCTGCCCGGGCAGTTTCAGGGGTTTCGCCCTGTGGCCGCTCTGGCGCCCGGGGTGCTGGGGACCACGGGGATGGAGAGCGGAGAGACGGTGAAGGCGGTGTGTGATGCCCTGCATCCGGCCCTGGTGATTGCGGCGGATGCCCTGGTCTGCGGGGGGACGGACCGCCTGTGCAGGACGGTGCAGCTGACAGACGCAGGCATCGCCCCGGGCTCCGGAGTAGGCAACCGGCGCTGGGCGCTAAACCGAGAAAATTTGGGGGTTCCGGTCATTGCCATAGGCGCTCCCACCGTTATGGACGGGGCTGTCCTGACGGCCGGCTTAAAGGATGAAGCATCGTCCCGGGCCGGACAGGAACTGCTGGTGACGCCCAGGGACATTGACAGCCGGGCGGCGGATCTGGCAAAGGTAATCGGATATGGAATCAATCTGGCCCTTCAGCCCGGGCTGGAGCTGGAAGAGCTGGAGCTGCTGCTCAGCTGAGGGAATATCTCCCGGCGCACCGGGACAAAATAGAACCGAGGACGTCTTCTGCCGCGGGAGAGGACAAAACGATGAGAGAGGATGTGGGGACCATGGTAAAGGGGAGCACCCGACAGGTCATTTTGGTGAAGTCACCGGACCCGAAGCTGTTTGAGGAGGCCATCTTTCTGGTGCGGGAGGAGGCGATCCAGCGGGAGGGCGTTACGGCGGATCAGGTGATCCGGCAAGCGCAGCAGGCCGCTGACAGCTATCTGAAAGGGCATCGCCGTCTGGAGAAGGAGGCCGGCGGGTGGCCCGGTCCTCTGTGGGGCGTGCTGGGCGCTGTGTCCGCCAGCGCCCTGTGGTGTCTGTGGCTGCTGGTGCTGTAACGGGAGGCATCATAAGAAAGGTCCTGTCACGGGCTTTTTTAAATTTTAAGAAATTTATAATCACTTTCGCAGGGCTATTATAATAACTGTATGGTACACTTCATACACTTCCTCCTTCCGGAGGGAGTGTATTTTGTTTTGATCACGGAGGAGAGAACGATATGGCTGAAATTCTCAGGGTGACCGGTCTGACCAAGGTCTATGGACGGGGCGATGGGGCCGCCCGGGCGCTTGATGGAGTATCACTGACCCAGGAAGAGGGGGACTACACGGCGGTCATGGGCCCCTCTGGCTCTGGAAAAACCACGCTGCTCAACTGTATTTCTACCATTGACCGGCCCACAGAGGGCTCTATTTTAGTGGAGGAGAGAGAGCTGACCCGCCTGAAGGGAAAGGAACTGTCACGCTTCCGCAGGGAGAAGCTGGGCTTTATCTTTCAGGACTGCAACCTGCTGGATACGCTGACGACCTTTGAAAATATTGCTCTGGCTCTGTCCATCACCCGGACGCCGGCGGGGCAGATCCCCGGCCGGGTAAAGGAGATGGCTGAGCTGCTGGACATCGGAGACTGCCTGGATAAGTATCCCTACCAGATGTCCGGAGGACAGCAGCAGCGATGCGCCGCTGCCCGGGCCATGGTGACCCGGCCTGCCCTGGTACTGGCGGACGAACCTACGGGGGCCCTGGACTCCAAGTCGGCCCGGCTGCTGCTGGATCGGCTGGAGGTGCTGAACCGGGAGCGGGGAGCTACCATTCTGATGGTCACCCACGACCCCTTTACCGCCAGCTGCTGCCGCCGGGTGGTGTTTCTGCGGGACGGGCAGATTTTTACCCAGCTGCACCGGGAGGACAAGGACCGCCGGGCCTTTTTCGGAGAGATCATCGCCGTGATGTCCCGCCTGGGAGGTGAACTGGACCGTGTTTTGTAAACTTGCAGTCCGGAATGTGCTCCGCTCGGTGCGGGACTACGGGGTCTATTTGCTCACCCTTACCTTCGGCGTGTGTCTGTTCTATACCTTCAATGCCATTGAGGGACAAGGGGTCATGGCCTATCTGGCCGCAGCCCAGAGCGACATGGTGCGGGTCATTCAGGTGCTGATCGATATTTTTTCCGTATTCGTGTCGGTGGTGCTGGCCTGTCTCATTGTGTATGCCGACCGGTTCCTGATGCGTCGGCGCAAGCGGGAGCTGGGTATCTGTCTGATCCTGGGCATGAGTCAGGGACAGGTGTCCCGGATGCTGTTTTTGGAGACGGGGCTCATCGGTCTGGTCTCCCTTCTGCTGGGCCTGGGGTTTGGCGCGGCGGCCTCCTACGGCCTGTCTGCTCTCACGCTTTCCATGTTCCGGATGGACGCATCTCTGCTGGCCCTGACCTTCTCCCTACGGGCAGCGGCCAAGACAGCGGTGTATTTCGGCCTGATCTTTCTGCTGGTCATGGCACTGAACGGGGTGCAGGTGGCCCGGGCAAAGCTTATTGATCTGCTCCAGGGGGAGCGGCGGAACGAAGAGCTGAAATCGGTATCTCTCAAGCGGACTGTGGCGCGGTTTTGTACGGGGGTACTCTGCTTGCTGGCGGCCTATGCCATCCTGCTCACCTTCGGCATGGCCGTGGCCGTGGCGGTTCTGCCCATCTGCATCCTCATGCTGACCTTGGGCACGGCGGGTACCCTGCTGATTTTCAAGTCCTTATCCGGGTTTGTGCTGCGCCTGGTGCGCAGCCACCCCAGCCTGTACTACCGGGACCTGAATATGTTCACCCTGCGCCAATGGATCAGCCGGGTACACACCGCCTATCTGTCCCAGACGGTGATCTGTATTCTCCTTTTGCTGGCCATCGGGATCACTGCCAGTTCTCTGGGACTGAATTCCACGCTGAACGGGCAGACGGACCGGCAGGCGCCCTTTGACCTGTCGGTGCAAAACCGGAATGCTGACGAGTCCGGCCCCCTTGATTTCTCTGCCGCCCTGGCCGAGCGGGGAGTGGATTCCGGGAGCTTCCGGTGGCAGGAGAGCACCCTCTTTTACTACAACAATCCGGCAATCACCGGGGTAAAGGATGTAAGTGCCGCCGTGCGTCTGTCTGATCTGGACTCC
Source organism: uncultured bacterium (assembly GCA_905215425.1). Classification (GTDB taxonomy): domain Bacteria; phylum Bacillota; class Clostridia; order Oscillospirales; family Oscillospiraceae; genus Lawsonibacter. The sequence continues at coordinate 2,995 of CAJMQD010000063.1, read as the reverse complement.
CTGCGGGCCCGGGCGGGGCAGGATGCGTACAGTGGCCCACTGCCCGGGGCGCTGACGGACTGGGAGGAACTCCCGGTCACCGGTGATCTGGGTCTGAGCTGTGCGGTTATTCCCGATGACATGGCCGGACAGCTGAAGGTGCGGCGGCAGATTTGGTCGGCAGATTACGCCGGAGACACGGGGGAGACAGAGCAGACGGTCATAGCGGCCCTGGAGGAGCTGGCCCAAGAGCACAGCGGCCTGTGCATCGACAGCCGCCTGCAGATCTATGCCAACATTATGGGCAGCAAGATCTTGGCCCTGTTCCTGGGTCTGTATCTGGGCTTTACCTTCCTGCTGGCCGCAGCGGCGGTGCTGGCTCTGCAGCAGCTCAGTCAAGGGGCGGACAACGCCAGGCGATGCCGTATCCTCCGACGCCTGGGCGCGGAAGAGCGTATGGTGGGCCGGTCTGCCGTACAGCAGGTCGCTCTGGCCTTCCTGGCCCCCCTGGCCCTGGCACTGATACACGCTATCGTAGGCATGAAGGCGGCCAACGACGTGATTGCCATGGCGGGGCAGCTGAACGCCGGAGAGAGCACTGTGGTCACAGCCGCGCTACTGCTGTTGGTGTACGGGGGCTATTTTCTGGCCACTGCCCTGGCCTGCCGCAGAATGGCCGTGCGGGAGGATCCACGTATGCGTGAATGACGAAAAAGGGGATCGTTTTCCACGATCCCCTTTTCCTTATTGGATGTGCTCCTCCGCGCAGTTGTCCACCACCCGGAACCCCATCTCCCCGGGCTGAGCCACGGGGAAGTCAGCGATGCTGACGGCGTCGAATTTGGGACACAGCCGCCGCTGGGGGTCCAGCCGCAGGTCGCAGAATTCCGGGACCGGAGACTTTCGCTGCTGCTTCATGTTCATCACCCGGGGATAGCTTGTGCAAAAAATAGGGAGGCTATCCGAAAAAAGAGCTCCTTCCGAACCAGACGGAAGGAGCTCTTGCGGGAAAATGTTAAATCAGTATGCGACGCCCCAGAAAATGTCGGTGGTGCACTCCTTGCCGCAGCACACGCACTTGCCCTTGGCACCGGACTGCTTCAGGGGCATACAGCGGGAGGAGACGCCGACCTGTTCCTTCATGGCCAGCTCGCAGGCCAGGTCGCCGCACCATTTGGTCTTGGCGAAGCCGCCCTCCCGCTCCATGAAGGTCTTGACCTCCTCCATGGTTTCGCACTCCTTGGTGTGAGTCTCCAGGTTTTCCTTGGCCTTGTTGTAGAGGTTGTCATGGATATCATCCAGCAGCTTGGCCACGGTGTCCTCAATGCCATCCAGGCTGACGAAGACCTTTTCGCCGTTGTCCCGGCGGACCAGAACACACTGGTTTTTCTCCATGTCCTTGGGGCCCAGCTCCAGGCGCAGGGGCACGCCCTTCATCTCATACTCAGAGAACTTCCAGCCCGGGGAGTTCTCGCTGGCGTCCATCTTTACCCGCAGTCCAGCGGCGGTCAGGCGGGCCTTCACGGCCTCGTTGGCCTCGAGCACGCCCTCTTTGTGCTGGGCCACAGGGATGACCACCACCTGAATGGGGGCGATGCGGGGGGGCAGGACCAGACCGCTGTTGTCGCCGTGGGTCATGATCACCGCGCCGATCATACGGGTGGTGGAGCCCCAGGAGGTCTGGAAGGGATACTGCAGCTTGTTGTCCCGGCCGGAGAAGGTCACGTCGTAGGCCCGGGAGAACTTGTCGCCGAAATAGTGGCTGGTGGCGCCCTGAAGGGCCTTGTGGTCCTTCATCATGCACTCCACGGTGTAGGTGGCCTCCGCTCCGGCAAATTTCTCTTTGTCGGTCTTGTTGCCGGGGACTACGGGGATGGCCAGAACGTTTTCGAAGAAGTCGGCGTAGCAGTTCAGCTGCTGCCGGGTCTCCGCCTGGGCCTCCTCGGCGGTCTCGTGGATGGTGTGGCCCTCCTGCCACCAGAACTCACGGCTGCGCAGGAAGGGGCGGGTGGTCTTTTCCCAGCGGATGACGGAGCACCACTGGTTGTACAGCATGGGCAGCTGGCGATAGGTCTGGAGGATGTTGTGCCAGTGGTCGCAGAACATAGTTTCGGAGGTGGGGCGGAAGGCCAGCCGCTCCTCCAGCTTCTCGCTGCCGCCCTCGGTGACCCAGGCCACCTCGGGAGCAAAACCGTTGACCAGCTCGCCCTCTTTTTTCAGCAGACTCTCGGGAATGAGGACGGGCATGGCTACGTTTTCGTGGCCGGTCTTTTTAAATTCGGTGTCCAGCAGCCGCTGGATATTTTCCCAGATGGCGTAGCCATAAGGGCGCAGGATGGTGAAGCCCTTCACGCTGGCGTACTCCACCAACTCCGCCTTGCGGCAGATGTCGGTATACCACTGGGCAAAATCCTGTTCCATATCGGTGATCTGGGTCACCTGTTTCTTGTTGTTCTCCTTAGCCATAGTCCTTCATTCCTTACTGTTGGTTATTCCTCCCGCAGCCCGTGGGGGATAAGCGGGAAGTTATTTTATAGATGAAACTTGTATCCAATATTGTATTTTGACAGGAGAGAAAAGTCAAGGGCGGCACTTAAAAATCAGCAAAAATTCCTGTAAAATCAAGGGAAATGCCTTGACAAATCCCGTAATTTCGGTATAATAATTAAGACTGTCTCCATAACGAGGCGGGTTTCCTTGCTCCCGACGCAGTTCGGGGGCCATAAGTCCATAAGGAGGTGCAACGAAAATGGCAAAAATCAACGGTAACTACGAGGCGCTGTATATCCTGAATCCTGCTCTGGACGAGGAGTCCATCGCCGCCCTGGTAGCGAAGTTCAAGGCCGTGGTCGAGGCCGGCGATTCCGCCGCCCAGGTCGAGGAGTGGGGCAAGCGCCGTCTGGCCTATCCCATCAACGATCTGATGGAGGGCTACTACGTGCTGATGACCTTCAACGCCGCCGCCGCCATCCCCGCCGAGCTGGACCGTATCTTCCGGATCACCGACGGCGTGATG
>CAJMQD010000062.1 GCA_905215425.1 uncultured bacterium | reverse complement strand
GTGGTCGCCGTTATAGGTGGCCCAGCCCAGGGCCAGCTCGCTCAGGTCGCCGGTGCCGATGACCATGCCCCCCTGCTTGTTGGCGATGTCCATAATCACCTGGGTGCGCTCCCGGGCCTGTCCATTTTCAAAGGTGACGGACAGGTCGTCCATGGACTGGCCGATGTCCCGGAAGTGGACCTTCACCGCCTCGCCGATGTCGATGGTGCGGAACTGGGTGCCGATGCGCTCGGCCAGGATCTGGGCGTTGGACTTGGTGCGGCTGGTGGTGCCGAAGCAGGGCATGGTGACGGCGGTGATATCCGTCATGGGCCGGCCCAGCATGGCCATGGCCCGGGCGGTGATCAGCAGGGCCAGGGTGGAGTCCAGGCCTCCGGACAGGCCCACCACCGCCGTCTTGGCGTGGGTGTGGGCCAGCCGCTTTTTCAGGCCGCTGGCGGCGATGTTCAGAATCTCCTGACACCGGGCCTCCCGGTTTTCGCGGTCGTCGGGGACAAAGGGATTGGCGGGAATAGAGCGGGTGAGAACGGTTTCCTCCACCGTGAACTGGGCCACCTCGTAGGGGGCGTCGGGCATGTTGGAGAAGGTGGTCACCCGACGGCGCTCGTAGCACAGCTTCTGCACGTCGATCTCGCTGACGGTCAGGCCGGTAGTGAACCGGCTCTCTGCCAGCAGGGCGCCGTTTTCCGCGATCATGTTGTGTCCCGCAAACACCAGATCGGTGGTGGATTCCCCCTCGCCGGCGTCGGCGTACACATAGCCGCACATGAGCCGGGCGGACTGGCCGCACACCAGGCTGCGGCGGTAATCGGCCTTGCCCACCACCTCGTTGCTGGCGGACAGGTTCAGGATCAGGGTGGCACCCTGCTGTGCCAAGGTGCGGGAGGGGGCGTCCGCCGCCCAGAGGTCCTCGCAGATCTCGATGCCCACGGTGAGACCGGGGATGTCGGGGCACTGGATCAGGGGGCAGGCCCCGTACATCAGGCTCCAGGGGCCGTACTCTCCCTCCAGATCGGGCACCCGGACGGAGAAGCCGTGCTCTTCCGCGCCCGCCCAGCTGGTAAACCAGCGCTTTTCGTAGAACTCCCCGTAGTTGGGGATGTAGGTCTTGGGCACCACAGCCACCACCTGGCCCCGCTGGATGACCACGGCGCAGTTATACAGCTTGTTTCCCGAACGCAGGGGCATACCCAGGGCGGTGAGCACCTCCAGCTCCCGGGTGGCCTCCATAATGGCGCGCAGGGCGTCTAACGCCCCGTCCAGCAGGGTATCCTGCAAAAACAGGTCGCCGCAGGTATAGCCCGTGACGCACAGCTCCGGCAGGGTCAGCACCTTTATGTGCCCCTCCTCCGCCTGCTTCATCAGGGCGATGATCTGCTGGGCGTTATAGGTGCAGTCGGCCACCCGAATCTCCGGCGTGCCGGCGGCGACCTTAACGAATCCATCCCGCATAAAGGCAGTTCCTCCTTAATATCGATTTTGCTCCGATGGCCTTCCGATAGGGCGAGGTCTGCCCACGGGAGCATGAATTTAAACTTGCAAGGGGTATCATACTCTATTTTTTTTGTAAAAGCAAGATAAGGCGGGTGCGGGAATCGTAAAAAAACAGGAAAGACAAAAGCCCCGGGCAGTTGGCGGGCCAACTGTCCGGGGCATCTTTGCGTAAGAGCTCAATCCCGCATAAAGAGAAGGGCGCTGTCTTTGTTGACCAGGCGGTGGATGGTTTGCTCCGCGTCTTCCATATGGGCGTGAATGGCGGCGTGGGCGGTCTCCGGGTCGCGGGCGCGGATGGCATTCAGAATAGCTTCGTGACTGCGGATGTGCTCGGCCGGGCTGATGTGAAAGTCGCCCATGGTCTCGCAGTACCGGGTCACCGTGTCCACATAGGACTCCATCAGCTTGACCACCAGAGGATTCTTGGTGCTCTCGGCGATGCGGATGTGGAAGGCGGGACTCTCCCAGGTCCACGGTTTGCCGATGGCTGCTGCCTGCCGCATATCGTCGATGGCGGCGCCGATCCACTCCAGATCCTGCTCCGTGGCCCGCTTGATGGCCAGGTCGGCGGCCAGCAGCTCCACCGCCAGACGGACCTCCATCACCTGAGAGACCGAGACGTTGGCCTGGTCCACCAGATTTTCCTCCGTGTTCAGCAGAAAGCTCAGCATGGGTTCCCGGATAAAGGCGCCCTTGCCCGGGATGGACTCCACCGCGCCGTTGAAGTTCAGTACCTTCATGGCCTCCCGCACGCTGGTGCGGCTGACTTGAAAACGCTTGGAAAACTCACTCTCCGTGGGCAATTTGTCCCCCACCCGCAGCTGATTGTCACGGATGTAGTCCAGAATAGAGGTGAGCACCTGCTGAGAAAGCGAGATTCGTTTGATCGCGCCCATAGATATACCGCCTTTCCAGGCAGGAGCGGGCGGCCGCCTGCCTATCTGCCTGTTATCTTATCAAGTAGTATATTATGATATTAAAAAAATCGCAACTCTTTTTGCATAAATATGGAAAATTAGAGAGGAAACAGAGGGCCCTCCGGCAATTTAAACCGGAGGGCCCTTCAATGACCGGAAAATATTCAGCTCTTGGGGGCGGGGGCCACATACTCGTGCTTCACATAGCCCTCGGCGCTCTTACCGCCGGGGAGGGTGTACTTGATTTTGTACCAGCCATCCCCCGCATCGGACAGGACGGTGACAGCGGCGCCGTTGGTGGTGCTGACCTGTACGTCATAGCTGGTGCCCGGGCCGGAGCGGATGCGCAGGCCGCCCTCTGCGTTAGTGATGACACACTCGGTATTGGGGGCGATGGTACCGGTGACAGAGGGGGTGGTGCCGGTCTGACTGCCGGTATTGCCGCCGGTGGTGGTGCCGGTGCCGGCACAGACCACAGTGCAGGAGGCGGAATCCTCGCCCAACGCGGCGGTGATGGTGGCGGTGGCCTCGCTGGCGGCGGTGTTGGTGTTGGTCACCTTGCCGTTGGCGTCCACCGTGGCCACCGTGGCGTCGCTGGTGGTCCAGACCAGTTCACCCTGGGTGCCGTCGGGAAGGATCACGGTCAGTGTGTCGATGGCCCCGGCGGCCAAAGTGAGCTCCGTACGGTCCAGAGTCAAACCGGTGGCAGAGGAGCCGGAGGTGCCGCCCGGGGTGCTGATCGAGGTGGAGGTGCTGGAGTCCACTGCGGGATTTTTGTGGAACAGGGGGGCGATGGCCTTCACGACGATGAACACCGCCGCAATGACCAGGACCAGCGAGAGGATCAGCAGAGCAATCTGCACCGGGTTTACCGGTCCGCCATAGCCGCCGCCCCGCTTATTGGAGGCCAGCCGCCGCCCGTGTCCGCCGCCGGGCTGATCGGGCCGCTCGTCGCAGAAGGGACAGCGCTTATACGTGACGGAGTAATATTCACCGCAGTTTTCGCAGCGGATGAGATCGTTGTGGCGGGAGGAACTCTCGCCGCGGGAGGATTTTTGCTTGTTGGCCATAGAAAACACCGCCTTGTATGAAATAAAAGCCCGCGGACCGGACAAAAGACCGGGGCGGCAGAAAACCGCTGATGCGGCTGATTGCAAATGAAGCGCGATCCGGCGGAACACAGCCGAAAAAGCCGGAACACTGTATCTTATTGTAGCCTGAAAAGCGGTCAGCGTCAACGGAAAATCCGCCCCGGGGAAAATGTTTACAAATTTATCATAACCCTCTGGGCCTTTGCCTTGACCCCCGGAACAATTCCCCGTATAATGACATCACTGCGGCAGATGTATGCCGCCAACCAAAGAGCCAGAGGAGTGAGGCTGTTGAAGAGCGTTATGTCAGCCAGCCAGACCCATAAACAGTACAGCGAGGCCGTGACGGCCTATCGTAAATTGATCCCGGATCCCACCCTGCGCATGGCGGTAAGCAGGGGAATGGATGAATATATGCGCACCTGCGCCCTGGGGGTGTGGCAGGCGGACAGTGCCAGCGGCATTCAGCCCGAGCATGTGGAGTATTACAACGCGATTTACACTGCCGGAGCTCCGTCCCCCGCCGCTCTGTATTGGGAGGTCGCCACCGGTGTGGCCAACTACGACCTGTTCCAGCCCCCGGCGTTTTTCGACCGCCTGCGCCAGTATGACCGCCAACGGGGCACCGTGCTGGCCCGCCGCTTTGCCGACACGCTGACGCTGATGATGCTGCTGTTTGCGGCGGTAGACGGCGTGGTAAGCGAGAGCGAGGCGGGCTTCATCAACGCCTGTGCCGATACTATGGCCGCCCTGTGCGACCAGGACGGCCTGAAGGGTGACCGGCCCGCCCTGCGGGCGGATGAGTTCATTACCAAAGCGCCCGCCGCCGGCCCTGCGGCCCAAAAGCCTGCGCCCAAGGTGCGGGAGAAAAAGCCGGAGGAGGAGCCGGCGCCCGAGTCGCCCCCCAAGCTGGAGGACGTGCTGGCGGAGCTGGACGGCCTGTGCGGGCTGGACCAGGTGAAAAAGGATGTAAAGAGTCTGATCAACCTGGTGAAGGTGCGCAAGCTGCGGCAGGCCGAGGGGCTGCCCGTGCCCCCCATGTCGCTGCATCTGGTGTTCATGGGCAACCCGGGCACCGGCAAGACCACGGTGGCCCGGCTGCTGGCCAAGATCTACTACGCCATCGGCGTGCTCAGCAAGGGGCAGCTGGTAGAGGTGGACCGCTCCGGTCTGGTGGCCGGCTTTGTGGGCCAGACCGCCATCAAAACCCAGGAGGTGGTGCAGAAGGCCCTGGGCGGCGTGCTGTTTATCGATGAGGCATACTCCCTGGTCAACCAGGAGAACGGCAACGACTTCGGCCATGAGGCCATCGAGATCCTGCTGAAGAATATGGAGGACCACCGGAACGACCTGATCGTCATTGTGGCGGGCTACACCAACCTGATGGAAAAGTTTATCCACTCCAACCCGGGGCTGGAGTCCCGATTCAACAAGTACTTCTTCTTCGAGGACTACACCGGGGCGCAGCTGATGGAGATCTTCCGCTCCCAGTGCAAACGGAACGGGTATACCCTGGCCAAGGACGCCGAGGAGTGGGCGGTACAGGACTTCGACCAGCTGTTCCGGGACCGGGACGAGAACTTCGGCAATGCCAGAGAGGTGCGAAACCTGTTTGAGAAGGCGGTGGCCCGGCAGGCCAATCGGGTTGCGGCTCTGGAGAGTCCCACGAAGGAACAACTGATGGAACTGACCCTGGCAGACCTGAAGGAACTGCCGGAGGACGAGCATACAGAGGAGGAAAAACAATGATTCTTGATTTTGAGCATATGGAAAAAAAGACCCTGACGGATTTTAAGGGCGGACAGGGCAAGCTGACCATGGGCGGCTTCTCGGACGAGCATGTGCGGGTGATGGAACTGACCCTGGAGCCGGGGGCCTCCATCGGCCTGCATACCCACCAGGGGAACAGCGAGATCATCTATATCCTGTCCGGCACCGGAAAGGTGCTCTATGACGGAGCGTATGAGACGCTGGTCCCCGGCGCCTGCCACTACTGTCCCGAGGGACATGAGCACAGCCTGATCAACGACGGCAAGGACGAGCTGCGGGTATTTGCCGTGGTGCCGGAGTGCGGAAAATGAGAATAGCGTTTTACACCCTGGGCTGTAAGGTGAACCAGTATGAGACCCAGGCGCTGGAGCAGATGTTTTCCGCCCGGGGACATGAGATCGTCCCCTTCGAGGGGGACGCGGACGCCTATCTGATCAATACTTGTACCGTTACCGCAGTAAGTGATAAGAAGTCCCGGCAGATCATCCGCCGGGCCAGAAAGACGGCTCCGGACGCGGTGATCGCGGTGTGCGGCTGTTATCCCCAGACACACCCGGGAGATGTGGAAAAGCTGGGGGTGGATCTGATCGGCGGCACCGGCGACCGCACCGGCTTTGTGGAGCTTCTGGAGCGTACAGTTCAGGAGCGGCAGCCCTTTACCGCCCTGGATGACGCGTTCCAGCGCCGGGGGTTTGAACAGCTGCCCGCCGGAGGACTGGAGGGCCGAACCCGGGCTATGCTGAAGATCGAGGACGGCTGCAACAATTTCTGCACCTACTGCATCATCCCCTACGCCCGGGGCCGGGT
>CAJMQD010000061.1 GCA_905215425.1 uncultured bacterium | reverse complement strand
CCGCCGGAGCAGATGGAGCCGATCTCCGGGTGGTCCAGCATGGTGGTCTCATACACCGTGCCGGTGTAGTAGTCCAGGCCCCGGGCGATGGTCAGGTCTACGGCGAAGTGGCTCTCCGGCACGCCGAAGGCCGCCAGATACTTCACCACCGTCTCCAGCTCGTCCAACCCTAAGTCGAACAGCTCGTCCCGGCCGCGGTAGCTCTGAAGGGCGGCGATGACCTGGGCGTTGCTGCCCCGGATGGCGATGAACTTCAGGATCTCCTCCGCCTGTTCCTCAGACAGGCCGATCTCCGGGTCCACCAGAATGGTTTTTACCTTTTCGGGGCCGATCTTGTCCAGCTTGTCCACGGTGCGCATCACGTCGGCGGATTTCTCCGTCAGGCCCAGCATGGCGTAGAAGCCGTTCAGGATCTTCCGGTTGTTCACCCGGATCTGGAAGCGTTTCAGCCCCAGGGCGGTGAAGGCCCGGTAGATGATGGAGGGGATCTCCGCCTCGTTGCTGATGTCCAGCTTTCCGTCGCCGATCACGTCGATATCCGCCTGATAGAACTCACGGAAGCGGCCCCGCTGGGCCCGCTCGCCCCGGTAGACCTTGCCGATCTGATACCGGCGGAAGGGGAAGGCCAGGTTGGCGTAGTTCTGGGCCACATACTTGGCCAGAGGTACGGTGAGGTCGAAGCGGAGGGACAGGTCGGTGTCCCCCTTCATAAAGCGGTAGATCTGCTTCTCCGTCTCGCCGCCGCCCTTGGCCAGCAGCACCTGGCTGGCCTCGATGAGGGGGGTGTCCAGGGGGGTGAAGCCGTAGAGGGAGTAGGTCTGCTTCAGAATATCCACCATCCGGTCGAACTGGGCCTGCCGGGCGGGCAGCAGCTCCATAAAGCCGGACAGAGTGCGGGGCTGTACTTTACTCATATTGATTCTCCTTTACAGTGTTTCATAAGCAATACGGGGCGTTCCGTCGGCCAGATGGATCATTCCCCGGGGAGTGAAACCGTTTTTCAGGATCTGCCGCTGCATGATCTTGTTGTGTTCGTGGGTGTCGATCCGCAGGTGGGGGATCTTTTCGCGGCAAAAAGCCACGATTTGCGACAGAACGCCGTGGAGCGTGCCGTCGCTGGCCACCCGATGGATGACGCCGTATTCCCCATCACTCAGCCAGGAGCCGTCGATGACCCCGTAGCTGGGGTCGGGAGCGATCCGGAAAAAGAACACGGCGTGGATGCCCTCGTCCTCCTCTAACACGTAGAGGCCGCCGCTGGCAATGTCCGCCCGCACCACGGATTCCGGGGGATAGCTATTTCCCCACTGGACGGCGTTGCCTGTCTCTGCCATAAACCGGCGGGCATGGGCATAGATGTCCAGAATACGGGGCAGGTCGGCGAGCTGGGCAGTTCGAATCATGGAACGTCATCTCCTTTATGGGGCGCAGAGAGCATAAAAAACGCTCCCGTCCCTGTGGTTTGGGACGAGAGCGCTGAAAACGCTTCGTGGTGCCACCCAAATTCAGGCGCGCAGGCGCCCCTTTGGCCTTCTTGTTGTGCGGGAAGGGGACCGCCCCCGTCTCCGGGGCCGCTGGTGGGACTGTCTTCGCCGGGACCGCACCCTGAAGCCCTCTCAACCATGGGGCCTCTCTCTGTCGGGGGGTGATCCGGTTACTCATGACCCGTCATCACGGAAATAAACGCAGGTTCAATAAAAGGGAAAAGCAAACTAAGCCGTTCGGATCACAGGGCGAAGGGCACCCGGTTGGGGTTCATGACCTCACGCCAGTCCAGGTCGCCCCGGGCCAGACCGTGGATCAGCAGCTCGGCGGTGGCCACGTTGGTGGCCATGGGGACAGAGTGCTGGTCGCACAGGCGGCAGATATACATGATATCGTCGTCCATGGTGTTGTCCTGGGGGGAGTTGAAGAACAAGACCATATCGATCTCGTTATAAATGATGCGCTGGCCGATCTGCTCGATACCGCCGTGCTCGTGGGACAGGAACAGATTGACGTTCAGGCCAGTGGCCTCGGCCACCATACGGCCGGTGGCGTTGGTAGCGCAGACAGTGTGTTTGGCCAAAATGCCGCAGTAGGCGGTGCAGAATTGGACCATCAGCTCCTGCTTTTTGTTGTGACACATGAGCGCAATATTCATGGGGGATTCCTCCTGTCCTGATCAGTTAGGTGATTTCGTGTGGTTTAACGGATGCGCATAATGGGCACGTGCTGCCCCTCCAGCCGGCGGGCGATATTGACGCAGGCGTCGGCAGCTCCGGCGCGGCCGCTGGGGGTCAGGGGCTGACCCAAATTTGCGGAGAGCATGACCCGCGGATCCTCCGGAACTACCCCCAGCAGAGGCAGGCCGGCGGCGTCCATGGCGTCATCTATGGTGGCCTTCAGCTTGCGCAGAAGCTTGGGCTGGATGCGGTTCATCACCAGATGGACCTGCTCCAGGTGGCCCAGCTCCGTTACGGTGCGCTGGGCGTCCCGCAGGGAGGAGGCGTCGTTGGTGGCCACTACGATGGCCCGGTCTGCATAGACGGTAGACAGATGAAAGCCTGTCCCCAGGCCGGCGGGGGAGTCGATGAGCACATATTGATAGTGGGCCCTGGCCTGCTTCATAAGGTCGAAGATCTGGCGGGCCCGCAAATCCCCGGGAAGGGTAAGGGGGGCGGTAAGAAGGGACAGTCCGGGCAGATCCGGATGGGTAACGGCGGCGCGCTCTAAGGAGCAGCGGCCCTGGGCCACATCGGTGAAGTCCATCAGGGCCCGGTCGCTTACGCCCAGGGAAATATCCAGATTCCGCAGGCCGATATCCATATCAATGCAAAGCACGCTGCGCCCTCTCCGGGCCAGCGCTGCGGCGACGCCTCCTGTGATGGAGGTTTTACCGGTGCCGCCCTTCCCGGATGTAATGGCGATGACGATGCCCATAGCTGTCCTCCTAAATCCTCACTTTTTAGTGTAACACAAATCCGGACGCCGTCAATGGGTTTTCTTAAAAATCTCACAAGAAAGAGAGATTTTCTTTGTTATATTTGCTGGAAAATTTGAACAGCGGTCACAGCAATGCCATTCAGTTAAGGGCTTTGTCATTGCGAGCCAGTCCGCAGACTGGCGCGGCAATCCGTTTTCTCTGACGTTTTGAATACGGATTCCCACGGCAGTGACATCGGTCACTGCCTCGGAATGACAGGTTTCTCTTAACTGAATGACATTGGCGGTCACAGGGGCTCCTTTTGGATTTTGGCCCAGCGGCGGGGATAGCCCTTTAAGGTGGGCGCCATTTTCCGGATCGCCACCACGCGGTGGGTCACGTCGCAGCCGGGGATGGGGCAATCGGTGATGTTCTCCAGACGCCCGCCCAACAGCTTGATGGCGTGGGCGGCCCGGTCCAGCTCTTCGCCGCTGTCCACGCTCTTCATGGACAGGAACGTGCCGCCCACCTTGGCGTAGGGCAGACACAGCTCGCTCAGCAGGCGAAGATCGGCCACAGCCCGGGCGGTGACAAGGTCGAAGCTGTCACGATACCCCTTTACCAGGGCCTGTTCCTCCGCCCGGGCGTGGAGACAGGTGACGTCCTTCAGGCCCAGCTCCCGGGCCACCTGGGACAGCCAGTTTACCCGCTTGCCCAAGCTGTCAAGCAGCGTCAGCTTTAACTCAGGACACAGGATCTTCAGCACCAGGCCGGGAAAGCCCGCCCCGGTGCCCACATCGATCAGGGACTTTCCCGCGGCCCCTCCGCACAGGGGGAGCAGGGCGGCGCTGTCTAAAAAATGCAGCCGGGCGATGCCTTCCGGGTCGGTGATGGCAGTGAGATTCATGACTTTGTTTTGCTCCACCAGAAGCTGGGCGTAGCGGCAGAGCTGGTCCATGGCCTCCGGGGGAGGGGTGATGTCCAGCTGGGCCAGACCTTGGGTCAGAATATCCTTCACGGCGTCAACCTCCGAAATTGCTCATTAGTCCCGCCCAGGCCAGCGGGGCGGTAAAAGCTGCCAGACCAAAGCACAGTGCGGCCAGCAGGATGGCAGACAGGGCGCCGGGCTTTCCCGCGGTGCGCCAGCTGACAATGGCCAGAACCCCCAGGCCGATCAGGCCGGGAAGGGCCAGCATGGGGGCCAGATTGCCCAGAGCGGCGCCGGTATAGAAGATATAGGTGGTCATACCCAGCAGCAGAAAGGCGTACACCAGACCGATCCAGGCCATGGTGCGCTTTACCGGGGAGGAGGGGACGAAGGGCTCCTGCTCCTCCTGCCGGTCCTGACGCCGGTCTTTGTTCTGGGACATCACTGCTTCTCCTTCAGCAGGTCCCGGATCTCGGTGAGCAGCTTCTCCTCGGCAGAGGGCTCGGGGGGAGCGGCGGGGGCCTCTTCCTTCTTCTTGTGGAACTTATTGATGGCCTTGACCATGCAGAATACGGCGAAGGCGATGATGATGAAGTCCAGCACCACGGCGACGAAGCTGCCGAAGTTCACCGCCACCTCGGCGGCGTCACCCTCGGCGGCCTTCAGCACCCATTTCCAGCCGGAGAAGTCGATGCCGCCGGTGAGCATGGAGATCAGGGGCATGATGATGTCGTTCACCAGAGAGGTGGTGATCTTGCCGAAGGCGCCGCCGATGACCACGCCGACGGCCATGTCCAGCACGTTGCCCCGCATGGCGAAGGCTTTAAACTCTTCTAAGAATTTTTTCATGAGGGATCATCTCCGAATCATAAGTGTTAAGGGGTAGATTTCCCGGAAAGCAGGCGGGCGCGGACGGCGGCATACAGCCGCTGCCACAGCACACAGGCGCCGATGGTGACGGCATAGACCACCGCCATCCGCCCGACAAACTGGGGGGCTGTCCGGGTCAGGCCCAGTCTGGGGGCATAGGTTTGGAACAGGGTGAGCACCAGGCAGTGGTATAAATAGATCAGAAAGCTGGCCCGGTCCACCGCCTGGGCCCAGCGGGGGAGGGGAGAGGGGCAGCTCTGGGCCAGGCGGTAAAAAAAGAGGATAGCGCTGATGATGTAAAGGGAGTGGACGAGCTCCAGAAATGGAGCGGAGCCCCGTCCGGAGAACGCCATCCAGCTGATCCAGCCGTCCGCCAGGGCGAAGGCGAGGAACAGGGCGGTGATGAGACCGCGGTTCTGTTCCAGCAGCTTCAGAAAGTCGGCGTAGTGCGCCCCGATGCAGCAGCCGGCCAGGTAATAGAACAGATAGGTGGTGAACACCCGGTCGCCATAGGGAAAGACGGCCCCGGGGACAAACAGCTGAAGCACGGCGTTGAAGTACATACTGCTGACCCAGGTGAGCCCCAGGGCAAAGGGCAGCAGCACCGCCGCCGACCACCGCCGGGCCAGCCAGCGGAACAGGGGGAAGAGCAGGATAAACTGGAACAGGGCAATCAGGAAGTAGAAGGGGGCGGACAGGCTGCCTGTCACCGTATAGCGGGCCAGCTCCCTCCAGGAGAAGGGGAACCACCGCAGCAGAAATACAAAGGTGAAGTAGTAGACCAGCACCGCCAGCAGATAGGGGAGCAGAATGCTCTTGCACCGCCCCCTCCAATAGGAGGCGATGGTCTGGGGCCGGGAGCGGGGCAGAGTGAGCTTCACGCCGCTGAGCAGGAAGAACCCCGGCACGGCCACAAAGGCCAGCCGCTGGGGGATCATCACCAGGGCATATTGCCAGCTGAGCTTGTCCAGCACGGACACGGGCTGAGAGGCGGCATGGATGAACACCACCAGCAGACAAAACCACACATTCAGCCAGGACAACTCAGATTTACGCTCGGCAAGAGACATGGGAAGCCTCCTTTCCACAGCACGTCCGCGAAACCCCTTGTGCCCCAACGGGTTTCAGCCTTCAAGCCTTCTGGAGCCGTTTTTGAGAGCAAAAATGATGTCAGATAGGGGAGAGAGGACGCAGAACAGCTCCAGAGAGTTAAAACTATTTGTAATATTCGTTTTAAATATTACAAAATTAAAAATAAGAGGGGGGCGCAGCGGCTGGGGTGGGGAGGGGGGGAAGGGGTAGAACGGCGAGTTCAGCCTTCCCCTTGATAAGGGGAAGCGGCCCTTTGACAAAGGGGGAAGCGGCCCGGTGAGGGCACCGGGCCCTACATGATACGTGAAACGGGTGTTATCCCCCGTAGGGGCGGATATTATCCGCCCGCGGGCGGCCCAGGGGACCGCCCCTGCGGGATGCGTTG
>CAJMQD010000060.1 GCA_905215425.1 uncultured bacterium | reverse complement strand
TATAAAGCCCTTATAGGGCTTACTCAAGCCACCGGCTTAGCCGGTGGTTTTGACTCAAAACGTCAGAGAAAACGGATTGCCGCGCCAGTCTGCGGACTGGCTCGCAATGACAAAGCCCTTAACTGAATGGCATTGGGTCAAAGGACCCCGCGTTTTTGTAATTCATGGCGCAGCTGCTGGGCGTTGTAAAATACGATCCCCTGCATACCGGCGTTTTCTGCTGCCTCAATGTTGGGGGGGAAGTCGTCGATAAAGACGCAGTTGGCGGGCGTGAGAGAGAATTTGCGGAACAAAGCCTGATAAATAGCGGCCTCTGGTTTCAGCAGGTGGAGATCGGCGGAGATGACCTTGCCGGAAAAGCACTCGCTGCCCGGTATATTGGGCCAGTAATCGTGTTGGCGGCGGCTGGCGTTGGACAGCAGGTATAGGGTGTAACCCTTCTCCTTCAGTTCGCGTACCACTTCTGCCGTGCCGGGAATGGGGACAATGGGTTCGTTCCAGCGGTAGACGATATATTCCGCCGCAGCGTGCAGCCGCTGGGGGAGCTTGGCACAGGCGTGAGCCAGGGCCTCCTCCTCCGTGATGGTGCCCCGGTCCAGGCGGACCCAGTCGACTGTGCGCATCAGATTTTGTTCCAGCAGGATCCGGTCGTCTTCCGACAGATGAAGCCGATCGGCGAACAGATGGGAACCGAAGTCCAGCAGTACGCCGCCCATATCAAATACGATGGTGTCGATCATTTTTCTCCTCCTGTCGTGCCGGAAGGGGACTGTCCGGCGGTTTTCTTGTGGAATACTCCGCTCAGCCGCTCCAGCCTGCGGCGGCGGCGCTCCTTGGCCTCCAGACGCTCGCCCAGGTCCCGGGCCCCTACGCCGTAGACCAGGTAGAGGATCAGGCCGGACACCAGCATGATAAACACGGTGGAGGCGCACCGGCGGCCGGAGGCGTTTACGTTGTAGCCATACAGCCCCTCCTCCCGGCACATGGCCTGAATGACCATAGCATAACTGGTGCCGTAGGAGCTGGCAAAGGTGGCGGACATATCATACTCGGTGAACAGGGCGTTGAAGTTCAACGCAAAGACGGCCAGAACACTGGG
This sequence comes from uncultured bacterium, assembly GCA_905215425.1. Lineage (GTDB taxonomy): Bacteria > Bacillota > Clostridia > Oscillospirales > Oscillospiraceae > Lawsonibacter. The sequence goes on along the minus strand of CAJMQD010000060.1, from coordinate 5,097 downwards.
CAGGATAATGGGCAGCTTGACCTTCAGGAAGGTGACCAGACCGCTGGCCCCCATATTCCGTGCGGCGTCCTCCAGCTCGTTGTCGATGGCGTAGAAGGATGCCTTGATCATCCGAAGGGAGAAGGGCAGCTTGACCACCGTGTAGGCCAGCACCAGCAGGATCCGGACATTTTCCGCGAAATATAGGTTGGTGTTGCCCACGTACCAGATGGCGTCAGAGTTGAAGTAGGTGCGGTAGGAGTAGCAGATCAGAATGGTGGGCAGCAGCCAGGGGAACAGCAGGCAGTACTCCAGCACGATACCCATTTTTTTGTTCCGGGTCTTAAAAATGTAGTTGCAGGCGATGACGACGATCAGACAGGCCAGCGCCGCCGCCAGAATAGACAGCACAAAGCTCATTTTGATGCCGCCCAAGGTGGCCTCGTTGGCAAACAGGCCAGAGATAGAGCCCTTCCGCACCTTATAGGTGCCCCGGGAGGTGAGATACTGGTAGTCTTGGGTGCCGAAGAAGTTTACCAAGGTCCAGTTGGCGAGGTCCAGTTTTTTCATACGGATGGCTCCGTAGGTCTGGAAGGAGAAGATAACGATCATCACCACGGGAGTCATGTAAATGATAAACAGAATATAGGCATAGATATGGGCCAGTGCGTTCCATACGGGGTTGGTGATCTTCTGCTTTTGCAGCCGGGCCTTGGTTTTGGACACGGACAGGTAGTGGCCCTTCCGCTCGTAAGCGGACAGCACGGTCAGCAGGACGATGGTGAACAGGGCCAGGATGATGGACAGCAGGGCGGCCCGGGCCTGGGGGAAGGACTCGTCCGCAGTGGACGAGCCGGCCAGGCGGACAATCTCCGGGTTGATCGAGTCGTAACCCAGCAGAGTGGGGGCGGACATGGCACACAGGCCGGTGATGAAGGTCATCACCGTCAGGGAGAACATAGTGGGCACCAGGGTGGGGAAGACCACCTTCCGCAGTACTTTAAAGGGCTTGGCACCCATGTTCCGGGCGGCCTCCACCGTGTTATAGTCGATGCCGCGGATGGCGTTGCGCAGAAACAGGGCGTGGTTGCTGGTACAGGCAAAGGTCATGGTAAACAGCACCGCATTGAAGCCGGAGAACCAGCTGGCGTTGAACTGGGGAAAGGCGTGAGTCAGGGCGGTGGTAAGGATGCCGTCAGAGGCATAGAGAAACAGGTAGCCGGTGACCAGAGCCACGCCGGAGTAGATCATAGTGGTCATATACCCCAGGCGCAGGATACGGGCGCCCTTGATGTCGAAATATTCTGTGAGCAGCACAATGGATACGCCCACCACGTTGACCGTGATGACCAGACAGATGGCCAGCTTCAGGGAGTTCCACACATACCGGCCCATGTTGCCCGCAAAGAAGAAGCGGATGACGGCCAGGGGGTCCCGTTCTCCTGCGGCGTTGGTTACGTTGAAGATACTGGTCAGAGTGTTCAGGCAGGGCAGCAGCATAAAGCCGAAGAAGAAGTAGGCAAAGGCTGCGATGCCGATCACCTGTACCACAAAGGCCGCGTCAAAGCGGCGGCGGTTCATGGCAGTGTCCATTATTCTACCTCCGCCGGGGCGTTGTAGGCCATAATGTCCCCTGGGTTTAGGACCACCTTGACCTGCTGCCCGGGCTCGTAGATGTTTACGCCGTCGTTCTTCTCGATGACCTTCAGGGTCTGAGAGCCGATGTGGATGTAATATTTGATGTAAAGCCCGTAGTACTCGCAGTTTTCCACAGTGCCGTCGAGGGTGAGCTCGCCGCCGCGGGGGGCGACGTTCACATGCAGGCGCTCCAGGCGGATGTAGTTGTGGCGGCTGCCGTCCACAGCGGCTCCTGCGGCCTTCAGAGCGGCCACAGTATCGTCATTCAGGCGGTTGATATCGCCAATGAAGTTACAGACAAATTCAGTTTGGGAGTGGTTATATACTTCGTTGGGCGTGCCGATCTGCTCAATCACGCCCTTGTTGAATACCGCGATGCGGTCGGAGAGGGTGAGGGCCTCCTCCTGATCATGGGTGACGTAAATGGTGGTGATGCCGAAATCCTTCTGCATCTTTTTCAACTCGTTGCGCAGCTGCACCCGCAGCTTGGCGTCCAGGTTGGAGAGGGGTTCGTCCATACAGATGATGGCGGGGCCGGTGACAAGGGCGCGGGCGATGGCCACCCGCTGCTGCTGTCCGCCGGACAGCTGAGATACGGCCTTGGCCAGCTGTTCGTCCGTGAGATCCACCTTTTTGGCAATCTGGCGCACCTTCTGGTCGATCTCGCTCTTTTTGACCTTCTTCACCTTCAGGCCAAAGGCGATGTTGTCATACACCGTCATAGTAGGGAACAGGGCATAGCTCTGGAATACGATACCGATGTTGCGGTCCTCGATGGGCACATGGGTGATATCACGGCCTTTGACGACAACGGTGCCCGCTGCCGGCTCAATAAAGCCCGTAATGGTGCGCAGGGTGGTGGTTTTTCCGCAGCCTGAGGGGCCGAGGAAGGTGAAAAACTCCCCCTCCTTTACATGAACGTTGATGCCATGCAGGGCAGTAAAGTCGCCAAATTTGACGACGATATCATTGAGCCGGATCATAGTGTTTTCTCCTCTTTTCATGGAATAGGGCCTGAAACGGGGACAGGACCTGCTTGGGAATAAAATTCAGGCGAGCCGGATTTCCCGGCTCGCCTGAATCTGCATACTTCCCTCCGCGGAGCCTGGGGAGCGGAGGACTGTAGGGAACCCGGAAGCGCCTTATTTGGCGGCCTGGGTCAGGGTAGCCCAATCCAGGCTGTCCCAGTTGGGCTCGGCCACGGCGGCGGAGGCGTCGGCCCAGTAGAAGCCGAGGTTGGTCATGATGTTGGTCCACTCGCTGGAGTGGGCAGCCACATACTCGGCATAGGTCATGTCGGTGCCAGCCACCTTGGTCAGAGCGAAGTTCTTCAGGGTGTAGATGGCGGGGATGCCGTCGGGATACAGGATGTTAGCAGCGGCGGTGTTGCAGGGATAGGAGTCGAACTCCTCGCCCCAGGCGGCCTGGGTCTCGGCGGAGCCGAACCACTCGGCGAAGGCCTTCACGGCCTCGGTCTCCTCCTCGGAGCGGCCGGCCTTGTCCAGGATGCCGATATACTCAGCGATGTAGTAGGTGCCGTCGTCAATGTCCACCAGGTTCCAGTTCTCGGGCTCCAGGGCGCCCTTCAGGGGGTGCTCAGAGCTCTCGGCGGCGGCGTCGATCTTGCCGTACAGGGAGGAGGAGTAGAAGGTGGACACAGCCACGTCGCCCTTGTTCAGGGGGTCGAAGCCGTACTTATAGCTGTCGTCGGAGGAGTACTTGCCGTCGGCGCAGTACTTCCACAGGGTCTTCCAGCCATCGATGGAGATGCCGCCGGCGGGGGAGGCGGGATCCACAAAGGCGTACAGCATGGCGGAGTTGATGTTGGCGTTGGTGGTGCCGCCCACCTTGTTCTGGCGGTACCAGTTATAGCCGCAGTCCACGATATCGGCCCAGTGCTGGAAGTGCAGTTCCTGGCCGTTGGTGCCCAGCTCGTCGTTGCGGTACAGCATCAGCACATTCTGGATGACCAGACCGTAGGCGGCGCCGGGATAGGCGTACTCGCCCACCTCGTCAGCCCAGGAGGGGGTCCAGTCCACCAGCTTCAGGTTTTCATACTCGCCGTTGACGATCTGGCTCCAGCGGGTCTCGTTCAGACCGAACAGGATGTCGCCGTCCTTGTTCTCGTTGGCGGCCTGAATGGCGGCGGTATCGCCGGAGATGACGGAGTTATCGTCAATGCTGATGGTGAAGCCGGCGTCCTTGGCCTCCTGGATCAGCCAGGTGGTGCGCTCGGTGGAGTTGGAGTTGGAGTAGATGCGGATGGTATAGCCGGAGTAGTCCTTCTCCTCCTGACCGGAGGAAGCGGAGCTGGCGGAGCCGGGGGTGGAGGGAGTTTCCTTCTTGCCGCAGGCGGCCAGGCTCAGAACCATAGCAGAGGCAAGCAGAAGGGCAAAGAGTTTCCTTTTCATCGTAATTCTCCTTTTATCAAAGTGATGGCATAGCATGCCATGGTTCTATTATACAGGGTTCTGCTCCGGGGCGGAACAGGACAAGACTGCGATTATGCGGGCAATCCTGTGAAAAATAACCGTCGAAGAAAAAGCAATTCGTTCATTTTTGTGCAAAATCGCGGGAGTGAGTTACCGGCAGCGGTCCTGATACTCCGAGGGGGACAGCCCGGTGAGCTTTTTGAAGGTGGAGCTGAAGTAGGCCACGTCCCGGTAGCCGACCATGGCGGCTACCTCATACACCTTGTAGCGGCAGTTGGCCAGCAGGCGGCGAGCCATGTGGATGCGGTACTGGGTGAGATAGCCCAGGGCGGTATAGCTGGTCTCCTTCTTGAAGACGTGGCTCAGGTGCCCCTCGGTAATGCCGATGGAGCGGGCAATGGTGGTGATGTTGATATCCGTATCGGCATAGTGTCCGGCGATGTACTCCAGGGTCTGAAGGACGTACTTGCTTTTGTCCCCCTTGGGCAGGGCCAGCAGATCGTCCTGCTGAGAGCGGCTGGACCAGGCCTCCTCCCGCTGGCGCACATGTTCGATGGCGGCGACCAATTCCTGGTCCCGGAAGGGCTTGAGCAGATAATCGGAGGCCCCGAAGCGCAGGGCGGAGCGGGCGTATTCAAACTCATTGTGGGCGGTGAGTATGATCACATGGGCGGTACAGCCCCCATCCCGCAGGCGGTTCATCATTTCGATCCCGTCCATGTGGGGCATCCGGACGTCGGTAATGATCAGGTTGGGACTGTACCGCTGGGCGGCGGCCAACCCCTCTTCGCCGTTCGCGGCCTCGCCCACCACGGCGCAGCCCAGAGCGGACCAGTCCACCCCCAGGACGATGCCCCGGCGGACAACCTCCTCGTCGTCCACGATTAAAACTTTAAGCATGGTGTTCTCCCTTCTCCATGGGCAGGCGCAGACAGACCAGGCTGCCTTCTTCTGTCACCTGGGCGGTCAAGCCGTAGGCCGGACCGTAATACAGGCGAATGATACGGTCGATGTTGTTCAGCCCCAGGTGGCTGCCGGGGATGGTTTC
>CAJMQD010000059.1 GCA_905215425.1 uncultured bacterium | reverse complement strand
TCCTGCGCCGACCTCGGTGCCAAAAGCCGGAACTATGTGACCGTCAACGTGGCCTCCAAGCATCCCCGCCCCCAGTGGCTCACCATGGACCAGGCGGTGAAGCACTGCACCCAGGGCATCGGCATCTGGCAGTGGGCCTCCAACGACCAGGGTGTGGAGCCCGACGTGGTCATGGCCTGCTGCGGCGACACGCCTACGCTGGAGACCCTGGCCGCCGTCACCATCCTGCGCCACTATCTGCCGGATTTGAAGATCCGCGTGGTAAACGTAGTGGATCTGATGAAGCTGCAGCCCCACACCGAGCACCCCCACGGCCTGACCGACGAGGACTACGACGCTCTGTTCACTCGGGACAAGCCCATCATCTTCGCCTTCCACGGCTATCCTACTCTGGTACATGAGCTGACCTACCGCCGGAACAACAAGAACCTCCACGTCCGGGGCTATAAGGACGAGGGCACCATTACCACCCCCTTCGATATGCGGGTACAGAACAATCTGGACCGCTACGACCTGGTCATCGACACGGTAAAGCGCCTGCCCCAGTTGGGCAACACCGCCTCTTACCTGATCCAGGAGATGAAGGACAAGCTGGTGGAGCACCACCAATATATCACCACCTACGGGCTGGACCTGCCGGAGATCCGGAACTGGACCTGGAATGAGGGCCGGGGGATCTACTGAGTTTCACCCCGGTACACAAAAGGAGAATTTCCCATGGAGCACACTCCACAGCCCATCACACCCCAGGCACTGTTGTCTGTGATCCGCGAACTTCAGCCCATGCACAGCCAGCTTCGCATCGCCCTGGACGGCCCCTGCGCCACCGGTAAATCCACTCTGGCTCAGTGGCTGTCCCGGCAGTTAAACTGCCCCGTCCTTCACATGGACGACTTCTTCTTGACCCCTGACCTGCGCACCCAAGAGCGCCTGTCCAGGCCGGGAGAAAATGTGGATCACCAGCGGTTTTTCATTCAGGCGCTGCATCCCCTCTGTCAGGGGCAGCCCGCCCGGTTCCGCCCCTGGGACTGTCACGCCGGAGACTTCGCTGCGGAGCGCACCGTGGCCCCCTGCCCCCTGTTCATCACCGAGGGGGTCTACTCCCTCCGCCCCGGCCTGCGGGACTACTACCAGTTGAAGCTCTGGGTGGAGGCCGACTGGCCCACCCGGCGCCAGCGCCTGTTGGCCCGCGGCGGCGAATTCTGCCTGTCCCGCTTTCAGCAGCTCTGGATCCCCTTGGAGGACGCCTATTTCGACGCTTTTCAAGTCAAGGCATGCTGCGACTACGCAGTCTCCGGCACATCCGACCAAGTGGAAGCGCTCTAACTAAGTCAGCCCCGGAACAGCTCCGTCTGTTCCGGGGCGTTTTTATCCTTGGGCCGCGGCGCATTTATGCCCACACGCTCCGGCTTTTCTTTGCCTTTTTCGCCGTCCGGTGCTATACTGGAGCAAAAGAAACCACAAACGGAGGAAGGTTCCCATGACCAAGTTATACGAAAACGACCCCTACCTGACCCAATTCACCGGGACAGTGCTGTCCTGCACTCCCAGTAAAAAGGGATATGACATCATCTTAGACCAGACCGCCTTCTACCCCGAGGGCGGCGGCCAGCCCTACGATACCGGCGTGCTGGGCGGCGTCCACGTGCTGGAGGTCCACACCCGGGCAGACGCGATCGTCCACACCTGTGACGCCCCCCTTACGCCGGGGCAGCAGGTGTCCGGTACCATTGACTGGGAGCGCCGGTTCGACCTGATGCAGCAGCACTCCGGCGAGCACATCGTCTCCGGCCTGGCCCACGCCAAATATGGCTGTGACAACGTCGGCTTCCACATGGGATCCGACGTGATCACCATCGACCTGAACGTAGAACTGGACCAGACACAGCTGGAGGAGCTGGAGGCGGAGGTCAATCACTACCTGTGGCAGGACCGCCCCACGCAGATCCTTTACCCCACCGCGCAGGAGCTGGAGCATATAGACTACCGGAGCAAGAAGGCCATTGACGGGCAGGTGCGCATCGTCACCTTCCCCGGGGCGGACACCTGCGCCTGCTGCGGCACCCACGTCTCCTCCGCCGGACAGATCGGGCTGGTCAAGCTGCTGAGCGTCCAGCGCTTCCGGGACGGCGTGCGCATCGAGTTGGTGTGCGGCGGCCGGGCCATGGCCTATCTCAATTCCGCCGCCGGACAGAACCACAAGATCTCCAACCTGCTGTCCGCCAAAGCAGCAGAAACAGGAAAAGCCGTGGAGCGCCTGCTGGAGGAGAATCAGGCGCTGAAGCTCCGCCTGTCCGCCATGGAGGATGCCCACTTTCAGACTCTGGCAGAGCGGCACACCGGCGCAGGGGACGTGGTCCTGTTCGAGGACGACCTCTCCCCCGACGGTCTGCGCAGACTGTGCGACGCCGTTCTGAACACCTGCGGCGGACGCTGCGCCTGCTTCTCCGGCAGCGCCCGGGAGGGCTATGCCTACGCCATCGGACAGCGGGGCGGCGATCTGCGTGCCTTCGTCAAGGAGATGAATCAGGCCCTGAACGGCCGGGGCGGCGGAAAGCCCGACTTTGTCCAGGGCCGGGTGCAGGCTGCCCGGAAGGACATCCAGCAGTGGCTGTCTAAGTGAATCGCTTCTGCCCCAAGGCTTTCAAAATCATGTAAACCACAGGTTAGCAAAAATCCACCCCCGGATGGTGGCTCGGTTTCCCGCTTTTTGCTACACTCCATCCAAAGGAGGTCGATTTTATGACAGCAATGACCACAGGCCAGCGCATCGCCGCCAAGCGAAAGGAGCTGGGCCTTTCTCAGGAGGGACTGGGCGAACAGCTTGGCGTCTCCCGCCAGGCGATCTATAAATGGGAGAGCGACGCCTCTCTCCCTGACATTGACAAGCTGGTGGCCCTCAGCCGCCTGTTTCAGGTTTCCGTAGGCTGGCTGCTGGGCGTTGAGGACACCCCGGAGGCTCCCGCCGACACCATCACCGACCGTCAGGCGGAGATCATCGAGGACATCTTCCGCAGATACCAACAGCAGCAGCCCGCTCAAATGGCCGCGCCGGAGGGCAAACCGGTGAACCGGATGCGCCGCCGGATCCTGCTGGCGGTGGGCTGTACAGCCATAGCCGCACTGGGGATCTTCGGGTACTCCTTACAGTCCCGTCTGAAAAGCCTCCAGGGGCAGTACAACAGCCTGTCCAACTCCGTCTCCTCCATAAACGGCGCTCTGAACAGCCAGGTCGGCAGTCTGACCAGCCGCATTGAGGCCATTTTAGAGGAACAGAACAGCCTGATTGCCGGCTCCAGCACCAAGGTGACCAACGTAGACCTCAAGGCAGGAAAGGTCACCTTTGCGCTCAGCGCCACCCCCAAGGCCTATACCGACCAGACCCGCGCCCTGTTCCACCTGGAAAACGGCACGGATACCCTGGAGGCGGAGGGCCAGCGGAAGGAGAACGGGGAGTTCCGCGCGGAGCTCGTCGCTCCCCTCACCGACGATATCACCCTGTCCGTCACCTTTGTCAACGGCGAAGACCGGCAGGTGCAGACTCTGGGCTATTACAGCCGGCTGTACACGAACACGCTCCCTCAAGTAGAGGTGTACAGCGGTGAACCTCTGGACCAGTATGTAGTGGACGGCCAGCTGAAGCTGGGAAAGGACGAACGCTTCGCCGTCACCGTCTACTGGGTCTACGACTATGATAACGATATGCGGATCACAGCCCCCGCCATTCAGGAGTTGAAGGTGGGCCTGTTCCGCAATAAAAAGCTGGTGCAGTGGCTGACCCCCGTGACTTCAACGTCCAGCAGCCGCAGTCAGAGCTCCCCCGCTCCTGACCAGGACTCCGCAGAGGTCTTCCAGATCGACCAGAGCTATGAGCTTCTCCCCTTGGAACTCACTCTGGACAACGGAGACGAGTTGTCCTTTGCCGCCGTGGTCACGGATGAGCTGGGCCGGACCTGTGTGTGGGCCAACTCTTTCGTCTACTCCACCTCCATGGGCTCGGTCAGTGAGGTATCCGCCGTAGAATGGGGTCCCGTCCAAGGCTACGAATATTAAGGCATGAAAAAACAGGCCCGGCGTTGAAGCGCCGGGCCTGTTTTGATTTTGATTACAGCACCTTGGACAGAAAACTTTTGGTGCGCTCCTCTTTGGGGTTGGAAAAGAACTCCGCCGGAGTGTTCTGCTCCAGAATGTGGCCGCCGTCCATAAAGAGGACGCGGGAGCCCACCTCCCGGGCGAAGCCCATCTCGTGGGTGACCACCACCATGGTCATGCCCTCCTCGGCCAGCTGCTTCATAACCTCAAGTACCTCCCCCACCATCTCGGGGTCCAGGGCGGAGGTGGGTTCGTCGAACAGCATGACCTTGGGCTGCATGGCCAGGGCCCGGACAATGGCGATCCGCTGCTTCTGGCCGCCGGACAGCTGGTTGGGATAGGCGTCCGCCTTCTCCTCCAGGCCCACCCGACGCAGCAGCGTTGTGGCCAGATCATCAGCCTGGGCCTGACCCATCAGCTTGGTGCGTACAGGGGCCAGAGTGATGTTCTTCCGGATGGTCATGTTGGGGAACAGGTTGAAGTGCTGGAACACCATGCCCATCTGGCGGCGCATCTGGTCGATGTCCACCTTGGGGTCGGTGAGTTCCGTGCCCTGGAAAGTGATGCTGCCCTTGGTGGGGGTCTCCAGCAGGTTCAGGCACCGCAGAAAGGTGGACTTACCGGAGCCGGAGGGCCCGATGATGACCACCTTTTCCCCGGGAGCGATGTGTTCAGAGATATCGTCCAGCACCAGATGGTCGCCGAAGGACTTGGACAGATGTTTAACGTCGATCACTTTGACGCAGCCTCCTTTCCAGCTTACCCTGCAGCCAGCTGAACAGCATGACCATGACCAGGTAGATCACCGCGATGCCCAGATAGGGGTACATCACGTCATAGGTCTTGCTGCCCACGGCCTTGGCCGCATATACCAGCTCCTTGCCGCCGATGATGTTGATGAGGGCGGTATCCTTAAACAGGGTAATAAACTCGTTGCCAAGGGCCGGCAGCACATTTTTAAATGCCTGCGGCACCACAATAAAACGCATGGTATCCAGATAGTTTAAGCCCAGGGAGCGGCCGGCCTCATTCTGCCCGGGGTCCACACTCATCAGGCCGCCCCTGAAAATCTCCGCCACATAGGCGCCGGAGTTGATACCTAAGGTCAAGGTACCCACCAAAGTAAACTCCCGGCTTTTACTGAACACGACAAAGCCCATGATCAGCAGCTGGACCATCATGGGGGTGCCGCGGATCACGGTGGTGTAGACCTTGCAGATGGCGTTCAGCACTGTAAGCACGGGATTGTGCCGGCCCGGCCGCTGCTGGTCGTGGGCCGTGCGCACCACGGCCACCACCACACCCAGGACAATGCCCAGGATCAGCGCCATGGCCGTGACCTCGACGGTGCTGACCACGCCGTCCAGGTAGAGCTTCCACCGGCCGCCCTCCACAAAGGCCTTGTACATGCCGACGAAAACCTTCTGCAGGGACGAAACCTCGCCGCCGCTCTTCATCAGCTCGGTCAGGGCGGCATAATATTCCGCCAGATTCATGGACATTCCCCTTTCTTCCGCCGAAAACAGAGAAACAGGCGTTCTTCCCCTTCCGGCTACTGCAAGTCAGAAAAGGGCGGCCCTGTAAGACCGCCCTTTTCCCTGGTATTGTTCAGGCTTGATTCAATTAGGCCTTGATGTACTTGTCCACGATGGACTGCAGGGTGCCGTCAGCCTTCAGCTCGGCCAGAGCGCCGTTGATGGCGTCCAGCAGGGCAGTGTTGCCCTTGGCAACGCCGATGGCGTAGTCCTCGTTAGCAAACTCGGTGTCCAGGATCTTCAGGCCGGGATTGGCGGCCACATACTCCTGAGCGGGCATATTGTCGATGACCACAGCGTCCACCTGGCCGTTCAACAGAGCCTGGACAGCGGCAGCGCCGTCGTCATAGGGGGTGACGTGGTCCTCGCCATAGCCGCCGTGCTCGGGGGTGTCGGAGCAGTAGATGTAGCCGGTGGTGCCCATCTGGCAGCCGATCATGTTGGCGTTGGCCAGGTCATCCACGGTCTGGATGGGGGAATCCTCCTTCACGATGACCACCTGAACGCCGTTGGCGTAGCTGGCGGAGAAGTCCATCACAGCCTGACGCTCCTCGGTGATGGTGACACCGGCCATCACCATGTCGCTCTTGCCGGTCTGGGCGGCCTGCAGGGCGGCGTCACAGTTCATAT
>CAJMQD010000058.1 GCA_905215425.1 uncultured bacterium | reverse complement strand
AACGACCCCTGTCTAATCATTGCCGACCAGCCCACCCGCGGCATCGACGTGGGCGCCACCGAGTTTATCCGCAAGAAGCTGGTAGAGCTGTCCCGCTCCGGCATTGCGGTGCTGCTGGTCTCCGCCGACCTGAACGAGGTTATGGAGCTGTCCGACAGCCTGATCGTCATGTACGGCGGCAAAATCGCCGCTTACTTCGAGGAGACTGACGATCTGACCGACTCGGTCATGGGTGAGTATATGCTGGGTCTGAACCATCAGACACCTGATGAGATCAGGAGGGTCTGTCATGAATAAAAAAAGAAGTATTATTTTCAGTCTGGTCCGGGGCACTGCGGCGATCCTGATTGCCTTGGCCGTAGCCGCTCTGCTGATCTTCGTCTCTTCTGACGGGGCGGGCGCGGGCGAGAAGCTGGCCCAGACCGCCGACGCTATGCGTCAGCTGCTCATCGGCCCCGCCTTCAAGAGCAGCGGCGGCATCAGCGTGAAGAACCTGTCCGACGTGCTGGCCGCCATGATCCCCATCGTGTTCACCGGTCTGGCCACCTGCGTCATGTTCTCCGCCAACCAGTTCAACCTGGGTGCCGAGGGCGGCATCATGCTGGGCGCCTTTGTGGCCTCTATGGTGGCTATCTACGTCCCCCTGCCCCCTGTGGTCCTGCCCATCGCTGCCGTACTGGCCGGCGCCCTTGCCGTGGGTGCCATGATGCTCATCCCCGCTGTGTTGAAGGCAAAGCTGGGGGTAAGCGAAATGGTAAACTCCCTGATGCTGAACTATGTGGTACTGTATCTGATCAAGTACCTGCTGAACAGCCATCTGGCCGACAAGAGCAAGGGACAGATCATGTCTTATCCCTTCCAGGCCCACGCCGCCATCCCCCAGCTGATCGACAACGGTTCTAAGCTGTCCTGGGGCTTTGTGGTCGCCCTGATTTTCGTCGTGCTGGTGTATCTGTTTATGTACCGCACCCGCTGGGGCTACTCCATCCGTATGATCGGCATCAACCAGGACTTCGCCATGTACTCCGGCATGAAGGTGGCCGCTGTGGTCGTCCTCTCCCAGGTGCTGGGCGGCCTGCTGGCCGGTATGGGCGGCGGCATCGAGGTGCTGGGCCGCTACACCACCTTCAACTGGAACACCCTGCCCGGCTATGGCTGGACAGGCATTACCGTGGCCATTCTGGCCGGCAACAACCCCGCTTTTGTTCCCCTGGCCGCCTTCTTTATGGCCTATCTGAACAAGGGCTGTAACCTGATGTCTACTTACTGCGGTGTTCCCTCTCAGCTGATCGACATCCTCCAGGCTGTGATCTTTGTGTTCTTCGCAGCAGAGCAGTTCCTGTCCGGCTACCGGCAGAAGCTGGTGGTCAAGAGCACTCAGGAGGAGCTGAAACGGGCCGCGCAAGAGGCTCAAGAGAAAGGGGAGGTGAAGTAAGATGCTGGACCTGATCCTGACTCCCGATTTCTTCTTCGCTATACTGCGTATCACTGCCCCCATCCTGTTCGCCACCTTGGGCGCTGTGGTGGGTGAAAAGGCCGGTGTGTCCAACATCGGTCTGGAGGGCATTATGATGATGTCCGCCCTGTTTGGCTCCCTCACCTCTTATTGGACGGGTTCTTGGTTCGTTGGCCTTCTGGTGGCCCTGATCGTCGGCATTCTGGAGGCTCTGCTCATGGGCTTCTTCGCCTTTAACCTGAAGACCGACATCATCCTTACCGGTATCGCCGTGAATATGATCGGCTCCGGCGGCACCCTGTTCCTGGTAAAGGTCATCACCAACATCACCGAGGGCAAGCCTCTGGCCTCCACCACCTCGCTGATCACGGCCGTCACTCAGATCCCCTCCTGGAACATCCCCCTCATCAAGGATATCCCCGTGGTGGGTGATGTGCTGTCCGGTCACTCTATCCTGACCTATATCGCCTTCCTGCTGGTGTTCCTCACTTGGGTGCTGCTGTACAAGACCCCTCTGGGGCTGAACATCCGCTCCGTGGGTGAGAACCCCAACGCCGCCGCCTCCGTGGGCGTCAGCGTTCTGAAGGTGAAGTATATTGCCATCGGCTTCTCCGGCCTGATGGCCGGCTTCGGCGGCGCGTTTATGTCTATGTACTACGCCATGGGCTGGTCTCTGGACATGGTGGCCGGCCGCGGCTTCATCGCTCTGGCGGCCCAGGCCATGGGCGGCGGTGAGCCTCTGGGCTCCATGCTGTCCGCTCTGGTCTTCGGCTTCGCCCAGGCCCTGAGCATCAAGGTCTCCTCCAAGGGTATCGACTCCAACCTGGTCACCCCCATCCCCTATCTGGTGACCATTCTGGGTCTGGTGGTCTTCGCTCTGGTCCTCCGCAGCAAGGTCAAGCGCCAGCACTCTGCCGCTGCCCTGAAAGAGGCGGAGAAAAAGTAATGATCCGGCATCTGCCGCCCGGCGCGCCGGGCGGCAGATATTTTTAACTCTATTTCGTCCCGCACTCCTCTGTAAGGGAAACAGACGAGAATGGACAGACGTTTTCAGAGAGGAATGATACTGTGAGTCAACCCAAAAAGATCCCCCTCATTTTGGATGGCGACCCCGGCCACGACGACGCCATCGCATGGATGCTGGCCAAGGCCAGCCCTGTCTTTGATATCCGGGCCGTGACCACCTGCGCCGGCAACCAGACCATTGAAAAGACCACCTACAACGCCCGGCGCATCTGTACTCTGCTGGGCATTGATGCTCCCGTCGCCATGGGCCGCCCCGGCCCCCTGCTGTCTGACCCCATCACCGCAGGCAACATCCACGGTCAAAGCGGTCTGGACGGCCCCGCCCTGCCCGAGCCCGCCGCCGAGCTGTCCCCTCTTGGGGCAGTGGAGCTGATGGCCCAGGTGCTGCGTGAAAGTACCGAGCCGGTCACCATCGTCTCCACCGGCCCCCAGACCAACGTGGCCGCCCTGCTTCTGTCCCATCCGGAGCTGAAGGAGAAGATCGCCTGTATCTCCCTCATGGGCGGCGGCATCGCCACGGGCAACTGGACCCCCGCCGCTGAGTTCAACATTCTGGTGGACCCGGAGGCGGCCCAGATCGTATTTCAGTCCGGTATCCCGGTGAATATGGCCGGCCTGGATGTGACGGAAAAGGCATTGATCTTCCCCGAGGACTTTGAGCGCATCCGCGCCGTGGGCAACCAGGTGGCAGAAGTCGTGGCCCAGTGGCTGGAGTTCTTTTACCAGTTCCACCGCACCATCGGCTATACCGGCGCCCCCCTCCATGACCCCTGCGCCGTAGCTGTGCTGCTCAAGCCGGAGATCTTTACCATCGGGGAGTACAATGTGCAGGTGGAAACAGCGGGCGAATACTGCCGCGGCGCTACCATCGCGGATATCCGGGGCTATGCCGAGAGCAAGGCTCCCAATGCCCGCTGCCTTATGAATGTAGACCGTCAGGCCTTTGTGGACCTGATTGTAGAGGCAGTCAAGTCCTATGACGGAAGAGAGGTGCCGGTATGAGTAAAATTCCCGTCTGGTTCGACACGGATATCGGCGTAGATGATGCAGTCGCTTTCCTTGTGATGAACAAGCTGCCTCAGCTGGAGGTAAAGGGCATCTCCGCCGTGGCGGGCAACGTGGAGCTGATCCACACCTATGCCAATGCCCGGAACATCTGCGCCTTTGTGGGCGCGGACTACCCGGTATACAAGGGCGCAGACCGCCCCCTGCTGCAGGAAGCCCGCACCGCCGCCTACTTCCACGGAGAAAACGGTCTGGGCAACGCCACTCTGCCCGAATCCACCGCCCCCCATCAGGAGAAGCCCGCCTGGGACGCCCTGTACGAGGCCGCTGTGGCCGCCAAGGGGGAGCTGCAGGTGGTCGCGGTAGGCCCCCTGACCAATATCGCCATTACCTTGGGCAAATATCCCCAGATCAAGCCCCTGCTCAAACGCATCCTCATTATGGGCGGCAGCGCCGTTAAGGGCAACACGACCCCCGCCGCCGAGTTTAATATCTACGCCGACCCCCACGCCGCACAGCTGGTATTCAAATCCGGTATTCCCATCGTTATGTGCGGCCTGGATGTGACCATGTCCGCCTATCTTACTCCCGAGGAGGTGGCAGACCTGGGACAGCACGACTCCCCCGTCTGCCGCTTCTTCCACGAGAGCACCAAGCTGCCCCTGGCCTTCCTGGAGCGCGGGGGGCAGCAGACAGGTCTTTGTCTCCACGATGCGTGCCCCGTGGTATTCCTCACCCACCCCCAGTTGTTCCAGGGGCAGGAGGCCGGCGTGTTTGTAGAGACGCAGAGCACCTTTTGCAACGGAAAAACAGTCACTGACCTTTGGAGCGATAAGAAGTTCCCCGTGAAAAATACCTTCGTGGTGCTGGACGTAGATCGCCCCGCCTTCGTTGATCTGGTTCAGAAGCTGATGCTCAGCTACTAAAAAATCACGAATCCGGATTTTAGCTTCCGTTTTATCCCATCCCGTCCCCTTTCCCGCTCTCTGTCCACAAGTTGTGGACAGAGAGCGGTGTTTTTGTAACGGGAGGCCGTATACACCCCGCGCGCGACCGCATTTGTCCTGCGGAAACTCCCGTTTTTTCTGTCTTATCTTCCTCATTTTTCTGAATATACCCGAAAAAATACTTCCGATTTGTTAGGTTTTATCCCCCTTTGGGATTGACATTCCGCCGCCTGTTTGCCTATAATGGGTAGCAATCCCATTCCCCTGTATCACACATGAATGGGTATAGCTTTAGAGTTTTCTTTGAAAGGGGTTTCCGAAAACTATGAATGATCGTGTCTACAACTTCGCCGCAGGTCCCTCCACCATGCCTCTGTCTGTGCTGGAGCGCGCCGGGTCAGAGATCACCAACTACCACGGCAGTGGTATGTCAGTGATGGAGATGAGTCATCGATCTAAGGTTTTCATGGCGATTCACGCCCAGACCCAGGAAAAGCTCCGCCGGATCATGAACATCCCCCAGGGCTATAAGACGCTGTTCCTTCAGACCGGCGCTACCGGCCAGTTCGCCGCCATCCCCCTGAACCTGATGGGGGAAGCCGGCAAGGCTGACTACGCCGTGACCGGCAACTTTTCCAACCTGGCCATGAAGGAGGCCAAGAAGTACGGCACCGTAAACATCGCCGCCGACTCCTCCGACCGGGACCACTCCTATATCCCCGCCCAGGATCAGCTGAAGCTGGATCCGGAGGCCAGCTACTTCTACTACTGCGCCAACAACACCATTTACGGCACCGAGTGGCAGTATGTCCCCCAGGTCGGCAATGTGCCTCTTGTGTGCGACATGTCCTCTGACATCCTGTCCCGCCCGGTGGACGTATCCAAGTACGGCCTGATCTACGCCGGCGCCCAGAAGAATATGGCCCCCGCCGGACTGACCGTGGTCATCATCAAGGAGTCTCTGGCGGGCCATGAGCTGCCCATCACCCCCACCATTCTGAACTATCAGACTATGATCGAGAAGGACTCCATGTACAACACCCCGCCCTGCTGGAATATCTATATGCTGGGCCTGGTGCTGGACTGGATCGACGAGCAGGGCGGTCTGGAAGGCATGGAGAAGCTGCGCACCCTCCGCTCCGAAATGCTGTACGACGTGCTGGACTGCTCCCGTCTGTTCCGCTGCCATGCGGAGAAGGGCTCCCGCTCCGGTATGAACGTCACCTTCCGCACAGGCAGCGAGGAATTGGACGCCAAGTTCGTCCAGGAGGCCACCGCCGCCGGCTTCGTCAACCTGAAGGGCCACCGCAAGACCGGCGGCATGCGCGCCAGCATCTATAATGCAATGCCCGTTGAAGGCGTGGAAAAACTGTGCGACTTCATCAAGGCTTTCGATAAAAATAATTGATTTCTTCACACGAAAATTTCTGTCATTGCGAGTCAGTTTTTCTCGGGCCCCCCGGCAAAGCCGAAGGCTTTGTTGGGGAAAGGAGGAACAAGGGAGTGCAGCAAGGGATGCCCTCACTTGGGCGTCTCTTGCGAAACGTACTTTGTGACGACTCGGCGCGGCAATCCGTTTTCTCGGACCTTGAGGATACGGATTCCCACGGCAATGACATCGCTCTTTCGCCTGTAATGGCCTACTTTATAAAATAGATTTGAGGTATGCTTTATGTACCGCGTTAAAACATTGAACAAGATCTCCACGCTGGGTTTGGACCAGCTGAATAAAGACCGTTTTCAGGTGGGTGCCGACGTAGAAAACGAAGACGGCATCCTGGTCCGCTCCGCCCCCATGCAGGATTATGTATTTCCCAGCGCCCTGCGGGCCATCGCCCGGGCAGGGGCGGGCACCAACAACATCCCCATCGACCGCTGCTCTGAAAACGGAATTGTGGTGTTCAACACCCCCGGCGCCAACGCCAACGCCGTGAAGGAGCTGGTCGTTGCCGCCCTGCTCATCGCCTCC
>CAJMQD010000057.1 GCA_905215425.1 uncultured bacterium | reverse complement strand
CGGGCGGGCAGTACGGCAAGCTGGCTCAAGAGATGGGCTTGTCCACCGACGCCATCGGCTTCGCCGTCTATTTGGATCTTCTGGAGCAGCTGTCCGACGATCCCGTTCCCCCGGATGCGGACATTCTGCTGCTGTACGGCCCCGACGCAGACCCCAAGGCTTTGGACGCGGCCGCGGCCGCCCTGGCCCGGGACGGCTCCTCCGTGGCCGTCCATCCCACCATCCCGCCGGAGCTGCGCTATGGCCGCCTGGTCACCTTTCAGGGAAAGGAGGGAGTATCCCTGTGAAGGATTTTCTGAACATCGCCCTGCCCAAGGGCCGGCTGGGGGAAAAGGCCTACCGGATGCTGGAGCAGGCCGGCTTTCCTTGCCCCTCCGCCATAGAGCCGGGTCGGAAACTGATTTTCGAGAATGATGAGCTGGGCCTGCGCTACTTCTGGGCCAAGCCCTCCGACGTGGCCATCTATGTGGAGCGGGGGGCCGCCGACGTAGGCGTGGTGGGCAAGGACATCCTGCTGGAGTACCAGCCCGACGTATACGAGCTTCTGGACCTGGACATCGGCAAATGCCGCATGGCGGTGGCCGCCCGGAACGATTTCCGGGACGACCCCCGGAAGACTCTGCGGGTGGCCACCAAGTTTTCCTCCATTGCCCGGAATTTTTACGCCGGCCGGGGCCGGGAGATCGATATCATACATCTGAACGGCTCCATCGAGATCGCCCCGGTGCTCAACCTGTCTGATGTCATTGTAGACATTGTAGAGACGGGAACTACGCTGAAAGAAAACAACCTGAAGGTGATCGAAACCATTGTGCCCATCAGCGCCCGGCTGATCGCCAACCAGGTCAGCTGCAAATTCAAGACCGAGCCCATCGCCCGCATGGCGGCTGCCTTGGCCGCACAAAAGAAGGAGAATTCTCTATGATCCGACTGCTGGACCTATCTCAGACAGACATCCGTGATATTTTCGCCCGCTCCAGCCCCATGGAGGATGTGGCCGCCCCCGTGGCCGCCATCATCGCCGCCGTCCGGGCGGAAGGGGACGCCGCCCTGGCCCGGTATGGGGCGCAGTTCGACGGCATAGCTCCCTCCCCCCTTCAGGTCACCGCCCAGGAGCTGGAAGAGGCCATGGAGCAGGTGGAGCCCCGGCTGCTGTCCGTCCTGAAGCGGGCCGCCGCCAACATCCGCACCTTTCACCAGAATCAGGTGCGTTCCTCCTTCCTCACCAGCACCGGTCCGGGCGTGATTCTGGGCCAGAAGGTGATACCCATTGAGAAGGTCGGCCTGTATGTCCCCGGGGGCACCGCCCGATACCCCTCCACCGTCCTGATGGACGCGATCCCCGCCAAGCTGGCGGGCTGCCCCGACCTGGTAATGGTCACCCCTCCGGGGAAAGACGGTAAGATCCCCGCCCCCATTCTGGCTGCCGCCCGGGTGGCCGGGGTGGACCGTATCTTCAAGGTGGGCGGGGCCCAGGCCATTGCCGCCCTGGCTTACGGCACCCAGAGTATCCCCGCTGTGGATAAGATCGTGGGCCCGGGCAATGCCTTTGTGGCCGAAGCCAAAAAGCAGGTGTTCGGCAAGGTAGCCATCGACATGGTGGCCGGCCCCAGTGAAATTCTCATCGTCTCCGATGGACATTCCGACCCCCGCTATCTGGCTGCCGACCTGCTCAGTCAGGCGGAACACGACAAAAACGCCAGCGCCGTACTGGTCACCGACTCCCTCCCCCTTGCCAAGGCGGTACAGGCGGAGCTGGAGCGTCAGATTCCCGCGCTGGACCGGGCAGAGATCGCCCGGGTCTCCATCGACCGCAACGGGAAAATCATCGTAGCCCGGAATCTGGACGAGGCCCTGGACATTGCCAACGACATCGCCCCGGAGCATCTGGAGCTGTGTGTGGACAGCCCCTTCGACTATCTGGACCGGGTACGCCACGCCGGATCTGTGTTCCTGGGCCGCAGCTGTCCCGAGGCCCTGGGCGACTATCTGGCCGGTCCCAACCATACCCTGCCCACCTGCGGGGCGGCCCGGTTCTCCAGTCCCCTGTCGGTCGACGACTTCGTCAAAAAGACCCAATTTACCTACTACACCCCTCAGGCCTTCCGGGGTACGGTGGAGGATGTGGACTTCTTCGCCCGTCAAGAGGGTCTGACCGGACACGGAAAAAGCGCTATGATCCGATTGGAGGCCGATAAATTATGAGCCGTTTTCTCTCCCCCCGCCTGTCCGCTCTGGATGCCTATATCCCCGGTGAGCAGCCCCAGGACCGGCAGTATGTCAAGCTGAACACCAACGAATCCCCCTATCCCCCCTCCTCTCAGGTGCTGGCCGCCCTGAACAGCAGCGCCATCGCCGACCTGCGGCTGTATCCCGACCCCGACACCCGGGACCTGTCTGCCGCCATCGCCCGGCGCTTCCAGGTAGACCCCGATTGGGTGTATACCGGCAACGGCTCCGATGACATTCTGAACTTTACCTTTATGGCCTTCTGCGATGAGGAAAAGGGGGCCGCCTTCCCTGCCATCAGTTACGGCTTTTATCAGGTCTACGGCCGCCTGTACGGGGTGGACTGCCTGCAAATTTCTCTTCAGCCCGACTTCACCATCGACCCCTCCGACTACTACGGCCTGGGCCGCACCATCATCATCGCCAATCCCAACGCGCCCACTGGCCTTGCCCTGTCCCGGGCTCAGGTGGAGCAGATCGTCCGGCGCAACGCCAGGGACGTGGTCCTCATTGACGAGGCCTATGTGGATTTCGGCGCGGAGAGCTGCGTCGAGCTGACCCGCCGCTACCCCAACCTGATCGTAGCCCAGACCTTCTCCAAGTCCCGCTCCCTGGCCGGAGGGCGGCTGGGCTTTGCCATTGCCCAGCCTGAGCTGATCGCCGACCTGAACAAGGTGAAATTTTCCACCAACCCCTACTGCATCAATCGCCTGACCTGTCTGGCAGGGATCGCCGCCATTCAGGATGAGCACTACTTCCAGACCTGCTGCGGCCGGGTGATCCAGACCCGCCAGTGGACCATCGAACAGCTGACCCGCCTGGGTTTTCAGACTCTGCCCAGCCGCGCCAACTTCATCTTCACCCGCAAGCCGGGCGTATCCGGCAGGGAGCTGTATCTCGCGCTGAAGAGACAGGGTATTCTGGTGCGCCACTTTGACAAGGACCCCATCCGGGACTGGCTGCGTATTACCATCGGCTCCCCCCAGGACATGCAGGCCCTGATCGACGCCATTCTTCCCGCCATTAAGGAGGTCACCCCATGAGCCGAACCGCTTCCATCACCCGCATCACCGCCGAGACCGACATCTCCCTCACTCTGGAGCTGGACGGCTCCGGCACCGCCCAGATCAGCAGCGGCTGCGGCTTTCTGGACCATATGCTCACCCTGTTTGCCCGCCACGGGGGCTTCGACCTGACCCTGACCTGCAAGGGCGACACCTATGTGGACGACCACCACACGGTGGAGGACATCGGCATCTGCCTTGGCCAGGCCTTCGCCCAGGCCCTGGGGGACAAGCGGGGCATCTGCCGCTACGGCAGCACGACTCTGCCCATGGATGAGGCGCTGATTCTCTCCGCTGTGGACCTGTCCGGCCGGGGCGTACTGGGCTACGCCCTGGATATCCCCACGGAAAAGGTGGGCACCTTCGACACTCAGCTGACCGAGGAGTTCTTCCTGGCCTTCGTCCGCACCGGGGCCCTCACCCTGCATCTGCAGCAGCTGGCGGGGAAAAATTCCCACCACATCATAGAAGGCGCCTTTAAGTCCGTGGCCCGCAGTCTGCGTCAGGCCGTGGCCATAGACCCCCGCTTTCCCGGGGCGGTGCCCTCCACCAAGGGGGTGCTGTAATGGTCGCTATCGTAGACTACGGCGTGGGCAACCTGTTCTCCCTGCAAAGCTCGTTTCAGGCCATCGGAGCCCCCTCCGTGGTCACATCTGACCCGGAGATCCTGCTCTCCGCCGACCGGGTGGTCCTGCCCGGAGTGGGCGCCTTCGGCGACGCGGCGGACCGCCTGCGGCAGTCCGGTCTGGACACCGTTGTGAAGGCCGCGGCCGCCCAGGGCACCCCGCTGTTGGGGATTTGCCTTGGGATGCAGCTTTTGCTGGACCGCAGCTTCGAGTTTGGGGAGCATCCCGGCCTGGGGCTGATCTCCGGGGACATTTGCCCCATCAGCGCTGCGATCCCAGCCGGGCTGAAAATTCCCCACATGGGCTGGAATTCCCTGACCTTCCCCGGGGAAAAGCACCCCCTGTTCCGGTACATCCACGAGGGGGACTGCGTCTATTTCGTCCACTCCTTCTATGCCGCCGGCTGCGCCCGGAACACCATCGCCCTGACCGAGTACGGCGCGCCCCTTACCGCCGCCGTGGCCCGGGACAATGTGATGGGCTGTCAATTTCACCCGGAAAAGAGCGGCCCTGTGGGGCTGAATATCCTCCGGGCCTTCTGGGAAGGGGAGGGCGCGTAATATGTACATTTTTCCCGCTATCGACCTGTATCAAGGACAGGCCGTCCGCCTGTATCAAGGGGACTATGCCCAAATGACCGTATACAGCCGGGATCTGCCCGCCCTGGCGGAAAACTTCTTTGCCCAGGGGGCCCGGCACCTGCATCTGGTGGATTTAGAGGGGGCCCGGGACGGAGGCACCCCCAACCTATCCTCCATCGAACAGCTGACCCGCTCCACCCCCCTCTTTACTGAGGTAGGCGGCGGCATACGCACCATGGACACGATCTCCCGCTATCTGGATGCCGGGGTAGACCGGGTCATTTTAGGCACCGCCGCCGTAACTCACCCGGAACTGGTGGAGCAGGCGGTGACCCGCTACGGCAAGCAGATCGCCGTAGGGGTGGACATCCGCGGCGGCAAGGTGGCCATCCACGGCTGGACAGAGGACTCCCCGCTGGAGGCTCTGGCCTTCTGCAAACGGATGGAGGATTTGGGCATACAAACCATGATCTGCACCGACATCTCGAAAGACGGGGCCATGCAGGGGAGCAATCACGGGCTGTACCGCACCCTCCAGCAGGAACTGAAGGCGGACCTGGTGGCCTCCGGCGGGGTGTCCTCCCTGGAGGACGTCAAGGCCCTGGCCAAACTGGGGCTGTACGGCGCGATCATCGGAAAGGCCTACTATACTGGAGCGGTGTCTCTGGCCGAGGCAGTGGAGGCAGCCAAATGATTACAAAACGCATCATCCCCTGCCTGGATGTAAAAGACGGCAGAGTGGTGAAGGGTGTCCAATTTCAGGGGCTGAACGATGTGGCCAGCCCCGTGGAGCTGGCCCGGTATTACAGCGCCCACGGGGCGGACGAGCTGGTGTTCTATGATATCACCGCCTCCGCCGAGGGGCGTAAGCTTTTCACCGACATCCTAACCGAAACCGCCCGTCAGGTATTTATCCCCCTCACCGTAGGGGGCGGCATCAACACGGTGGAAGATTTCGCCCGGGTATTGGACTGCGGTGCGGACAAGGTGAGCGTCAACTCAGGGGCCATCCGGGACCCCCAGCTGATTGCCCAGGCCGCCCAGCGGTACGGCAGTCAGTGCGTCGTGCTGTCCGCCGATGTGAAGCGGGTGGACGGCGGCTTCCACGTCTTTGCCAAGGGCGGCCGGGAGGACACGGGACTGGATGCCCGGGCCTGGGTGCTGCGGGGCGTGGCCCTTGGAGCGGGCGAGATCGTCCTGAACTCCATGGACGCCGACGGCGTGAAGGGCGGCTTCGACTTAGAAATGCTGGACAAGGTGTGCGGCGGGCTGGATGTGCCCGTCATCGCCTCCGGCGGCGCGGGCCGCTCCGCCGACTTTGTAGAGCTGTTCCGCACTCTGCCCCAGGTGGATGCCGGTCTGGCCGCCTCTATCTTCCATTTCGGCCAGGTAGCCATTCCCGCCCTGAAAGAGGAACTGGCCGCGGCGGGCATCCCCGTGCGGCTTACCATCTCCAATGAGAAAGGATGAATATTATGACCCTGCCCTTCGACATCGAAAGCCTGAACTTTGACGAAAAGGGGCTGATCCCCGCCAGTGTGGTGGACGCCGACAGCAAGCAAGTGCTCACCCTGGCCTATATGAACCGGGAGAGCCTGCGGATCTCCGTGGAAAAGGAGCTGACCTGCTTTTACAGCCGCTCCCGGCAGCAGCTCTGGCTGAAGGGGGAGACCAGCGGCAACTACCAGCATATCGTATCCATCACCGCCGACTGCGACCGGGACGCCCTGGAGATCCTGGTGGAGCCCGACGGCCCCGCCTGTCATCTGGGCAATTTCTCCTGCTTCTCCAACCCCCTGTGGCAGAGCGCCAACCGCCACGCCTTCTCCCCGGACGAGCTCATGGCTCTGCTGCGGCAGCGCAGCGAGGAGCGCCCCGAGGGCTCTTACACCACCTATCTGTTCGACAAGG
>CAJMQD010000056.1 GCA_905215425.1 uncultured bacterium | reverse complement strand
CGAACAGGATGCGGTGGGCGTCGATTGTGGTGCGGCGTTCGTCCCAGAGAACGGGGGTAAGTCCAGTGGACTGTGCAACTTTGTCCGCAAAATCGCGGTACAGCTGGGCCCGGGGCCCCTCGGTGCCGTCCATGTTTCGGGGAAAGCCCATTACGATCTCATCCACTTGGTGCTCGCGGACGATGCGGCTGAGCTCCTCCAGCACCACGTCCTCCTTCCGGCTGTGGATGGTGGTGGTGGTGCCGGCAAGAAACCCCGTGGGGTCGGAGATCGCGACTCCGGTATGGGCGTCGCCGTAGTCGATGGCCATGATACGCAAAAGATAACCCCTCCTTTTCCATCCTATCATAGCGGATACGGAGGCAAAAAACAAGCACCAGTGTAAAACCGATGAGAGAACTCATTTCAGGGCGTTGGAAACACGCAGAACGGTGTTCTCGTGGGTGTGGTCCACCAGATGGGTGTAGATCCGTCCGGTGGTGGAGGGGGTGGAGTGTCCAAGGGCCTTGCCGATGTCAAAGAGGGAGGCCCCCTGCACGCAGGCGATGGTGGCGAAGGAGTGCCGCAGACCGTGAAGGGTGATTTTGGGCATCCCGTGCCGGCGGATAAAGCGGGTGAAGGCGAGGGACAGGGCGTTGGGGGAACAGGGATGTTCCCTGCGGTTGAGCACCACATGGCCGTCGGCAGGGACGGTCTGTCCGACGGAGAGAAAATATTCCCGCTGGCGGCGGTGCTCCTTCAGGAGCAGGTCATACATGTCGTCCGGAATATATAAGGTGCGCACGGAGGAGCGCGTTTTGGTCTCTTTCTCGACAATGGTGGAGCCGCAGGCGGTGCGGGCCTGCCGGATATAGATCAGGCGGCGGGGAAAGTCTACGCAGTCCCACCGCAGGCCGCATACCTCCTCCCGCCGCAGCCCGAAGCTGCCCGCCAGCTTGACGGGCAGCTCCAGGGGAAGGCCGGAAACCAGCTGGTAGAGGCGCTTCAGCTCCTGATGGCCGTAGAAGCTGGCCTGAGCGGGGACGATCCGGGGCGGCTCCACCCGGTCCATGGGGGAGTGGGACAGGACGCCCTGCCGCACGGCGGCGCCCAAGGCGGAGGAGAGCAGGTCGTGGTGACGGCGGAGGGTGTTGGAGGACAACTCTGCCCGCTTTTGCGTCTGACTGTAATAGGTCTGGATGTGCAGGGGGGAGAGCTGGTTTAACGGGATGTTCCCCAATGGGAGCAAAAGGTGATTTTTGATGATTTTTCCATAGGCATAGGCGGTGGTCTCCGCCCGGTTGGGGCGGACGATGGTGTCCATCCAGCAGTCCAGCCACTGGGCCAGGGTGAGGGAAGAGGAAGCGGAGCAGTGAAGCTGCTCTTGCTGCGCTAAAAAATCCCGCCGGGCCGTGCGGGCGGCGGTGATGCTGGTGAACGTACGGCACTGCCGCTGCCGCCGGCCGTTTTCGTCCCGCCCCAGGTCCATTGTGAGATAAAACAGCTTTCGCGCGTCGTCATAGGCGATGTTGGGTTCAATGATTTTTCTTGCCATGATTGCTGGCCTCCTTCTCGTTCTTCCCCTGCCGGGGCACACAGAAAAAGAATAGCACAGCCGAAAGAGGGACAGCGGGCTTTTTTTCTCCGCCGGGTTATGATAGAATAAAACAAAATTTTCTTCTTCGGAGGACGCCATGATCCGAGTGAGCAACCTTTCCCTGCCTGTGGATGGGGATTTAGAACAACTGAAAAAACGAGCGGCCAGAGAGCTGGGCATCCGTCCCGGCCAGGTGGGCGAGCTGGAACTGCTGCGGCAGTCCATCGACGCCCGCCGGAAGGATGAGCTGCACTATGTCTATACGGTGGGACTGACCCTGCCCGACGAAGCGGCGGTGGTGCGGGCCGCCCCGGGAAAACATGTGGATCGGGTGGAGCGCAGGGCGTATGAGCTGCCCCGCCCCCGGCGAAGCTCCTCCCTGCCTCCGGTGGTGGTGGGAATGGGCCCCGGCGGCCTGTTCGCCGCCCTGACCCTGGCCCGCATGGGGCTGAAGCCCATTGTGCTGGAGCGGGGACGTCCGGTGGAGGAACGCACAGAGGATGTGGAGCATTTTTGGCGCACGGGACAGCTGTCCCGCACCTCTAACGTGCAGTTTGGCGAGGGGGGCGCGGGGACCTTCTCCGACGGAAAGCTGACCACCGGTACCAGCGACCCCCGGCAGAATTTTGTGTTCAATACCTTTGCAGAACACGGCGCACCCCGGGACATCCTCTGGTCTCACAAGCCCCACATCGGCACCGATGTGCTGAGAAAGGTGGTGGCCGCCCTCCGGGAGGAGATCCTGTCTCTGGGGGGCGAGGTGCGCTTTGAAAGCCAGCTGTGGGGGCTGCGCCACGACGGGGGACAGCTCACCGGCATCACGGTGATGACGGAGGGGGGCCCCTATGACATGGACTGCGACGCCCTGATCCTGGCCCCGGGGCACTCCGCCCGGGATACCTTCCGGATGCTGCATGAGGCGGGGGTGCCCATGGAGCAGAAAAAATTCGCCATCGGCGTGCGCGTCGAGCATTTACAGAGCCGGGTGAGCGCCGCCCAGTTCGGCCCCCAGTGGGAAAAGCTGCCCCCGGCGGACTACAAGCTGGCCTGTCACCTGCCCAACGGGCGGTCGGCCTTCACCTTCTGTGTGTGTCCCGGGGGACAGGTGGTGGCCGCCGCCAGCGACTACGGCCAGGTGGTGACCAACGGCATGAGCCTGCGGGCCCGGGACGGAAAAAACATCAACGGCGGCTTTCTGGTGGGGGTGGGCCCGGAGGACTTCCCCGGGAAGGATCCCCTGGCCGGGGTGCGCTTTCAGGAACAGTGGGAGCGGGCGGCCTGGCTGCGGGGTGGGGAGAGCTTCTGCGCGCCGGCCCAGCTGGTGGGGGACTTTCTGGCCCGCCGCCCCTCGGCGGGCCCCGGAGAGATCGCGCCCACCTATCGCCCCGGTGTGACCTGGGGGCAGCTGGACGGTGTCCTGCCCGACTATGTGACGGAAACCCTCCGGGGGGCCATCCCTCTGTTTGACCGAAAGCTCCACGGCTTTGCACAGCCGGAGGGCGTGCTGACCGGAGTGGAGACTCGGTCCTCCTCGCCGCTTCGTATTTTGCGGGATGAATCCGGGCAGTCCGCCCTGCGGGGGCTGTACCCCTGCGGCGAGGGGGCGGGCTACGCCGGAGGGATCGTGTCGGCCGCGGTAGACGGCGTGCGCATGGCGGAGGCTGTGGCCCTGGGATGAGAAGAAATGAAACGCGAAAGCCCCGCCCCATTTGGACCCTGTGGGGGGCGGTGCTGATCCCGGCGGCTCTGGTGGTGCTGTTCGAGCTGGCCAAGTCCCGGCCCGCCCTGCTGGCGGCCTGGGTGGCTGGCGGTATGGCCCCCCTGGAGCAGATGCTGGGCCGGCTGTGGGGACGGCTCCCCTTTTCCGTGGGGGAGGTCCTCACCGCCCTGTTTTTAGGCGGCAGTTTGTTTGGGCTGCTCCGGGCCTTTATCCGTCTGGGCCGGGACGGAGCCGGGCGGTTTTTCCGCCGCCTGCTGGCTCTTGCGGCGGCGTGGATGTGGCTGTGGGCCGGGTTTTGCTGGCTGTGGAACGCGGCCTACTACGCCCCCAGTTTTCAGCAGCGCAGCGGACTGGAGGGCGGAGCCTGCTCGGTAGAGGAATTGGCGGAAGTGACTGCTCTGTACGCCCGGCGGGCGGCGGAACTGTCTGCGCAGGTGCCCCGGACAGAGGACGGCGCCTTTCAAAAGGATGCGGACGGCTGGTTCCGGGCGGCGGAGACCCTGTATGAGAACATCAGCGCGGAGTTCCCCTGTCTTGCGGCAGACACCGGCCGGGCCAAGCCCATTGTCTGCTCCCGCCTGCAAAGCCTGCTGGGCTTCACCGGGGTGTACTTCCCCTTTACCGGGGAGGCCAATGTGAATGTGGACGCCCCGGCCTGTCTGATCCCTGCCACCATCGCCCATGAGCTGAGCCACCAGCGGATGGTGGCCTCGGAAAACGAGGCAAACTTTGTAGGGATCGCCGCCTGCCTCACCAGCGGTGACCCGATATTTGCCTATTCCGGGGCGCTGCAGGGGCTGATCCTGCTGAGCAATGCGCTGTATTCGGCGGACCCGGATCAGTGGCAGGTGATCGTGCAGCAGTATTTTACGCAGGAGCTGTCCCGGGATTGGACGGACAACAACGCCTATTGGGCGGCGCTGGAATCCCCGGTGGAGGAGAAGGCGGGGCAGACCTACGATGCCTTTTTAAAGCAGAACGACCAGGAGCTGGGGATACAGTCTTACGGAGCGTGTGTGGACCTCCTGGTGGCTTGGGAACGGACAAAAAACGAAACGAACCGTTGATTTTCGCTATAATATTACAAAAAGTATTGAAAAATGAGGAAAACCCCGCCCCGGGCCGCAGCGGCGGGCCGGGGGGGGGGGCGGCGTTGGGTGCTGTCGCGCGGCGGTGTGTTACTTCAGGGTATGCGTATTATAGCCGGTGAGGATCACGGCCACCTGCGCCCGGGTAGCGGTGCCGTTGGGGGAAAGGGTATTGGGGCCGGTGCCCTGGATCAGGCCGGAGGTATTGGCCCAGCTCATGGCCCCCAGTGCCCAGGGGGCCACATCGGCGGTGTCGCGGTAGGCGGACAGGCTGCCGCCGGGGACGGGGGTGTTGCCCGCCCAGCTGTGGAAGCGGTAGAGAATGGCCGCCATCTGCTGCCGGGTGATGGCCAGGTCGGGGCGGAAGGTGCCGTCCTCATAGCCGGCGACCAGCTGGTTTTCCGCGGCCCAGGCCACGGCTTGAGCGTACCACGCGCCGGAGGACACATCCACAAAGGCGGAGGTGCCGCTGACTGTCGGGCTGCCGCTCATGCGGTAGAGTACTGTGACCAGCATGGCGCGGGTCATGCTGTTGTCGGGGGCAAAGGCGGTGGAGGAGACGCCGCTGAACCAGCCGTTGGCCAGGGCATTGTTCACCCCGTCGTAGTACCAGCTGCCCAGAGAGATGTCGGTAAAGGGCTTGCTGTACTCATGGACCACCAGGAAGGTGGAGAAGTGATCGGTGCGGAAGGTGACGGCTTTGGCGGCGGCGTCGTAGGTGCAGGGGATCTTCTCCGCCGCGCCGGTGTCGGACAGGTAGTAGACCGCCAGGCGCTCGCCCGTCTCGCCGGACTTCAAGGTGTAGGGCAGGGAGAGCTCCGCCGTGCCGCCCAGGTTGTGGATGACCCGTACCGTGCCGTCGGAGGAGGTGATGGTGACAGTTACCTCAGAAATCGCGGCGGAGGCGGGGACGATGCCGCGCTGGGCGGAGGTGAGGGCGCTGCGGGTCCTGGGGGCAACGGTGATAGTGAACGTGTCGCCATCCTGCACGCTGCGGATCAGAGCGGACAGGGTCGCCTGGTCCAGGGCGGCAGTGCCCTTGGGGAGCTTCACGGTCAGACTTCTGCCCGCGCCCTGACTCAGCGCCAGGAAGGTCTGACTGTCCATGGCGGCGGAGTCGGCACCTTTCTCCTTGGACAGGTCCAGAATCAGACCAGTCCGATCCTTTGCGATGTCGGCCAGCTTCTTCAGATCCACCGTCACAGCGGCGGTGCCGTCAGAAATCTTGGCCACGACGGGGATGCTGTCGCCGTCGAGGTTAGAGACGGTGGAATTGCCGGGCTTGACCTCGGGGGTGGGGGCGACGCTGCCGCCGCCTCCTCCACCGCCGCCACCGCCGCCGGAGCTGCCGCCGCCCTGGTAGGTGAAGCTGGCGGAGACGGTGACGTCCTCGGCGGGCATGGTGAAGGTGTAGGTCAGGGTAGAGGAGGAGACCGTCTCATTCAATGTGCCGGCACTGAGGGTCAGGGTGCTGAGGGCGTATTTGCTGGCGGGGGTGACCGTCAGCTTGACGGTGTCGCCCTTAGCGGCCCGGGATACATTGGCGGTGACGTGCTCGGGCAGGGTGATGGCGTAGGTCTTGACAAACAGGTCGGACATGGCCAGAGACAGGTTGCTGTTCAGACCGCGGACGGTGACGGTGTAGGTCCCGCCGCTCTCGGTGACGGCGACCTGTGCGCCGTTGGCCCGGTCAGAGATCATCTGCTTCAGGTCGCCCTTGGGCAGATAGGTGGCTTCGGGCGTCAGGGTCATTTTCACCGTGCCGCCGGCGCGGACCTCCTCGGAGTAGGAGCTTCTCACCCCGTCGTCATTAGCGGTCAGCGGGGTCACATAGGTGATGGCGGCGGCGCCGGTGTCAGCATTCAGGGTGACGCTGCGGGTCTGTTTTTCTTTAAAGTGTACCCGAATGGTGGTGTGGTCGCGCAGCCCCTCCAGAGTCAGGACGGGGTCTACCACATCCAAATCATCGGCCTGGTAGTGGTCGGTGGTTTCTGGGTCGCCCAGCTTGCCCTGGGTCACGGTCCAGTAGTCCACCA
>CAJMQD010000055.1 GCA_905215425.1 uncultured bacterium | reverse complement strand
AGCACGGAAAAAAATTGTGCACCGGGAAAAGAAATAATGAGCGTAAAAAAATGCAGCAGAAATAAATCCTAGCACGTTTTTATACTCTCCCCACCGGGGATCTGACCGACTCTATGCGCCGTCTGGGCATCTCCGGCTATACAAAGGGGGTCTACTGCCTGCAGGGCAAGCCCACTCCCAACATGGTGGGCCCGGCGCTGACCGTTCAGTATATTGAGAAGCAGCCCGGCCAGAAGACCGACTTTGTGGGCGGCCAGTTTGCCTTTGCCCGCATGGCTACCGACGGCCAGGTCATCTTCATCGACGCCAAGGGCACCCAGTGCTGGCTGACCGGAGGCAATGTGTGCCGCGTGGCTGAGCTGGCTGGAGCCGCCGGCCTGGTGGTGGACGGCTGCCTGCGGGATAAAGAAGAGATCGCCGACCACAAGATGCCTGTCTACTGCAAGGGTAGCGGTACCAAGCCCTATGCCGAGGAGCTGCAGCTGGCCGCAGTGAACGTGCCCATTGACATCGACGGTTGCCGCGTCAACCCCGGAGACATCGTGGTGGGCGACGATGACGGCATCGTGGTCATCCCCGCCGATCGGGCCGAGGAGATCATCTATCAGGCCGAGGACATCGCTGACATCGAGGTCAAGCTGGCAGAGGCCGTGGAGCGCAAGGCCAGCTTGGAAGAGTTAGGTGCGATCGGCGGGCGCAAGGCCGTTGTGCGCAAGTAAGCGAGGCGGCGCGGGAATGAAAACGATGGACGCGAAAAAGCTGCACGCCTTTGGCGTGGAGTTTTTGAAGGCATATGGTGCCTCTCAGGAGAACGCCGTGATCATCACTGACCACCTGGTGGACAACGACCTGAAGGGCATCGAGGCCCACGGGGCCATGCGCCTGTTTGAGTACGCTAAGTTCATGGTGGACGGCAAGCTGGACGGCACTGCCCAGCCCGTGGTCGTCGAGAAAGCCTCCGGGGCCTTCCTGGTGGACGGGAATCGGGGCTTTGGCATCGTGGCCCTGAAGCGGGCCACGGAGAAACTGATCAAGTCCCTAGAGACCCAGCCCATGGCGGTGGCCGGGATCAAGGGCGTGGGCCACACCGGGCGCATCGGTGCCTACTCCGAGGCCATGGCCGCTCATGGCTGCTTCGGCTGCGTCTATGGCGGCGGCGGCCACAAGGAGCACCCCTCGGTGGCCCCCTTCGGCGGGCGCAAGGGCGTTCTGAGCACCAACCCCACGGCTATGGCCATGCCCGGCATGGACGGCGTGGCCCTGTCTGCCGATTTTGCCACCGCTTCCTCCGCCGGCGGCAAGCTGCGGCTGGCCCTGCGCAAGGGCGTACAGCTGTCCGAGGGGCAGATCCTGGACAAGAACGGCAACCCCTCCACCGACCCCGCGGCCTATTTTGACGGCGGCGTAATGCTGCCCTCAGCTGGGGCCAAGGGCACTGGCATGGGTATGATCAACGAGCTCCTGTGTTACGGTCTGCTGGGTGACCCTGTGGAGTTCAACTGGTTCATGACCGGCGTAAAGCTAAGCGTGCTGTGTGACAAGGCCGACTATGACCGCCGTACCAGAGAGTTTCTGGAAAAGGTCAACGCAATCCCCCCGGCGCCCGGATTCCGGTCCGTTACCTATCCCGGCCAGTTTGAGGCACGTCGGGCCGCTCAACGGGCGGTAAGTGGTGTAACCGTGGACGACAACATCGCCGCCAAGCTGGTGGAGATGGCCCGGGAGAAGGCAATGGACATTCCGGAAGAATTGCTCTAAACTGCCACTAAAGAGTGGAAGAGATATGAAAGGAGAAAGAACCATGAAAAAGCTGATCTCTGCGACCCTGGCCCTTGCAATGATGCTGACCCTGTTTGCAGGCTGCGGTAAGAAGGACGAGCCTGCCCAGTCCGGCGGCGGCACTTCCTCTGCTGGTGCCAGCACCTCTCAGACCGAGGAGGCTATGCCTACCCTGGAGAACCCCGCCAAGATCGACGCGGTCGAGTTTGTTGGTGGCCCCTCTAACGGCGGCTGGGCTATGATCTCTGCGGCCATCGCCGACAAGGCCAACCCCTACTTTGAAGGCTTCCCCATCACTGCCACCACTGGCGGTGCCGTGGCCAACCCCGCTGTTATGGTCGCGGGGGACGCGCAGATCGGCCTGACCCAGAGCCTGTTCCTGAACAAGCTGCTGGCCGGCGAGGAGCCCTATGAAGAGGCCTCCGACGACCTGCGGGCCATCGCCTCTCTGGAGAGCACCGCTATGTATTTCATCGTGGACGCCTCCTGCCCCTACAACACTCTGGGCGAGCTGATCGAGGCCGGCTATAAGACCAAGGTGGGCGCTATGGTGGCCTCCGCTGCCTCCTCCATCGTGGGCGAGATGATCCTGCAGGAGTACGGCCTGAGCGGCATTTCCGACCTGCAGGACTCCGGCGAGGTGTATGTGGCTGACGGCTCCGCCCTGTACGATGCTTACGGCGACCGCCACTTCGACCTGCTGATCGTGAACAAGTCCACCTCCGACGCCTCCCTGAAGGAGCTGCTGAGCAAGCGCAACTCCAAGATTTTGGGCATCGAGGACAACATCATTGCCTCCCTGCATGAGAAGTACGGCTGGGGCGACATTGCCATTCCAGGCGGCACTTATGCTGGCAACGACGCTGACGTGAACACTGCGCGTATCAAGTCCATTCTGGTGGTGCGTAAGGACGTGCCAGATTCTTTGGCCTATGTCCTGGCTAAGGTCTGCTGCGAAGAGAAGCCTTATCTGGAGACCGTCCAGTCCTCCTATAAGGATTTCACTGTTGAGGATATGGTCCAGAACACCGTGGTCGATCTGCATCCCGGCGCCTTGAAGTACTATCAGGAGGCCGGACTGATCAAATAAGTTTTGACTAAGCCAAGCACGGTGAGCGGAAGGCGCTGCCTTTCGCTCACTGCCATATATCAGCGTGTTAAGGAGGCATAAATGGACATCCTTCATAAGATCTTCCCCAAAAGGGACAACAAGGAGGTCGCGGAAGAGGCCATCGAAAAGGAGAACAGGAAGCGGACACTGACCGGTTTCTGGCGGAAAGTCGCCTTTGTTCTGGGGGCGGGCCTGACCATCCTTGTATTCTATACCGCCTTTAACGGCGTGTTCCTGCCCATGATCCAGATCGGCATCGTCATGTGTACGCTGCTGGCTCTGGCCTTCCTGTGGATCCCCGGCTCCAAGCGCTCCCATCTGGACAAGCCCGACCTGATCGACATCGTGCTGGTCGTCCTGTGTGTGGTGTGCCTGGTGTGGACGCTGTACAGCAATGAACGGTTCATTCACCGCATCCCCTATGTCAGCAAGGTCTATCTGATGGACAAGATCGTGGGCACCGCCCTGCTCCTGATGGTGCTGGAGGCGGCACGCCGCACCGTGGGCGGTGCCATCTGCGTCATCGCCGGCGTCATTATTGCCTATGGCTTCTTCGGCCCCTATATGCCCGCCATGCTCATGCATAAGGGCCTGTCCTTCAGCAAGTTTATCGAGACCACCTACTGCACCACTGAGGGCCTGTTCGGCTCCCTCACCTCCCTATGCTCGGCCCAGCTGTTTGCCTTCGTGGCCTTTGGCTCCTTCCTGTCGGCCACGGGCGCGGACAAGCTGTTTATGGATCTGGCCCTGGCGATCGCCGGCAAGTCCGCCGGCGGTCCCGCCAAGGTGTCCGTGCTGTCCAGCGGCGCCATGGCTATGGTGTCTGGCAGCTCCGTGGCCAATGTGGTCACCACCGGCACCCTTACCATCCCCATGATGAAAAAGACCGGCTTCAGGGCCGAGGTGGCCGGCGCCGTAGAGGCCGTGGCTTCCTCCGGCGGGCAGATCACGCCCCCTGTTATGGGCACGGTGGCCTTCCTGATCGCGGACAACATCGGCACCACTTATTTTAACGTAGTGAAGGACTCCTTCCTGCCGGCGTTCATGTTCTACTTCACAGTGTGGTTCTTTGTGGACTGCATGGCCAAGAAGCTGGGAATGAAGGGCCTGCCTGCGGAGCAACTGCCGCCCAAGGGCAAGTCCTTTATGACCGCCCTCCCCCTGATCATCCCCATCTTGGTGCTGGTGTACATGCTGTACGCGGGCTTTACCGCTTTCCTCAGCGGCGCCATCTGCACCATCCTGATCGTGGTGGTCACCATGCTGCGGAAAGAGACCCGCCTGGACTTCAAGCGCTTCATGCTGGCCCTTGAGGCCACCTCCGTCTCTATGGTGTCCATTCTGCCCGTGGTGGCCTGCGCCTCTATCATCGTAGCCGTGCTGAACAAGACCGGCTTTATGATCAAGAGTACCTCCATCATCATGTTCCTGTCTGGCGGCCATCTGATGGTGTTGATTCTGATTCTGCTGCTTATGTCCTACATCATCGGTTGCGGTCTGCCCTCCGCCACCTGCTACATCATTCTGGCTACCCTGTGTGCCCCCGCTTTGGTGAACTTCGGCATCGAGCTGATGGAGGCCCACCTGCTGATCTTCTGGTTCTCTCAGGTGGCCGGCCTGACACCTCCCGTCTGCATCACCGCCTTCGTGGCCGCCGGTATCGCCGGTGCCGACCCCATGAAGACCGGATTCCAGAGTCTTAAGATGGGGTCTTCCTTCTACTTTGTGCCTATGTTCTTCCTGTTCAGCCCCCTGATCTCCGGCACTTGGTTCCAGCGGATCACCGTGTTTATCGTGGGTCTGGCCGCAGTGTATATGTTCGTGGCCATGATCGAGGGCTATCTCCACTGTGCCCGGACCACCGTTCTGGTGCGTGTGGGCTGTCTGGTCAGCACGTTCTTCCTGTTCTGGGCGTGCATCGATGCCGAAGTGGCTACGGTGGAGCCCATCCGCACTGCCATCGGTGTGGGAATCACTGCCGTGCTATTGCTGATTCAGACTAAAAAGGCAAAGGTTAAGGCTGAGGTTGCTTAAGTTATCAAAATAATTGGACCTAACCCTCTCACAAAATGGCCCGGTATTTGGAACAAACAACGGCTTATTCTACGTTGCCTGTCCTGAATGCCGGGTCAAAACTTTGAAAGGAGCCTATATGGAACCTTTAGATAACGTACCGGCTTCAATGTGGAGGTTTATCCGCAATAGTTTTGTCGGCGTGACAGAAGAACGCTTATTTTTTAATAATGCTGCAGGAGCTATGCGATTAAAAAACGTATTAGAACTGCAGCAAAAGTTGGTGGCGCTGCCTGATTATCCTTCTGATGGGACAGGCCAAGAGGCGAAGTATCTACTGGATGTTATGGAGGAGGGCAAACAAGCTGTTCGCACCATGTTGGACGCACCGACAGAAGGGGATATTATTCAAGATCTTTCTGCGTCTCGGTTGCTATTTTCGCTGGTAGATACTGCTGCGCGAGTAGGACGAGGCAGAAATATCGTTACGACGGAGTTAGATCACCCTGCCGCTATTGATGGAACGAGACGGGCAGCAGAAAAATACGGGATGGAGGCAGTAATTGTCCCTGTAGATCAGACACTCCATAGTGTAACGGAAGAACAAGTGCTGGCAGCGGTAACAGAGGAAACATCAGTGCTGATGATGACGTGTACCTCCAACACAACGGGAGCAAAGCTGCCATATAAGGAGATCGTCCGGGCAGTACGGGCCAAATACCCAGAACTGTATATCATACTGGATGGGGTGCAGCGGTTGCCGCATGGTTCGGTAGGACTGAAGGATATTCCGGTAGATGGTTTGGTCATAGCACCGTATAAAGTATTTAGTTCCAGAGGAAGCGGACTGGCTTGGGTATCGAATCGGTTGGCTTTGGCTGGAGAAGAATGCTTGATAGGTCAAAAGGGTTCTGCTTGGACTCTGGGGAGCGTGGAGCCGGTATCTTTTGCTCTGATGAAAGAAGTAGCGAGCTATTTTGAACAGTTGGGGTATTTCCTCAACGGTGGAGGCGAACGACGGCTGTTGGTCCGGTCTGGACAGGACTACGTTGAAGAAAAGGAACGTGTTTTGCATGAGCTTATGATGGAAGGAACGGAGCAAGTACCAGGACTGCGGCATATTCCGGAAATCAAAGTTTGGTTTGATCAAGAGAATTTAGAGAACAAGGATTGGATCGTATGTATCTCTGGCAGCAAACAGAGTACAGATGATTTATATCAGGCTTACCGAAAGAAGAAAGTGGTGTTGTCGATACGTAGGCAGAACAGTATTTACTGTAGTACTCTATTAAAAAGCTATGGATGCGGAGATGTGCTGAGGATTTCACCAATGCACTATTATGACAAAAAAGCCGTTTTACAATTTTTAAACGTAACAAGAGAAATAGTAGAGGAAACATAAAAATGAACCGCGCCCCATTTGTTAGACAAGTATTTTATCATACTTGTCTAACAAATGGGGCGCGGTTTATAAGGGGAACTGTCTGGACAACACAGTGATAGAAAAGTTCTTCGGCCTGCTCAAAAGTGAGCTGCTGTATTTGCAGGAGTTCCGCTCCATGGAACACTTC
>CAJMQD010000054.1 GCA_905215425.1 uncultured bacterium | reverse complement strand
AATTTTGCCGGATCGATCTCTTTAATGTCATACAGCACCCTGGCACGATTCTCCTGAATCAATTCCCGGGCCACCCGGTCCCCTGTCTTACTGTCTATCGTATCCCGGTAGATCCGGCCCACTCGGTAAACGCCGTCCGCCTCGCGCAGGAACCCTTCCCCCTCAGACCGGATATGGTAGGTCCATTCCGGACGTCTCTCCGCCCGCAGCTCCCCGCAGAGATACTCCTCCGTGGTCCAGACCACCAGCTGAAAGGTGTCCTGCGTCGGATTCCGGAACCGGTAGTCCACATAATTATAGGAAATAGACGTGCCGGTTCCAAAGGGGATCTGGCGATTATAGTCAGGAAACAGGTCCAGCCCGTCGTGGTGGTGGCGCTCCACCACCTCCAAGGGGGAATGAAGCACCAT
This sequence comes from uncultured bacterium, assembly GCA_905215425.1. Classification (GTDB taxonomy): domain Bacteria; phylum Bacillota; class Clostridia; order Oscillospirales; family Oscillospiraceae; genus Lawsonibacter. The sequence goes on along the minus strand of CAJMQD010000054.1, from coordinate 6,120 downwards.
CCAGTGGATCAAATTGGTAAACTGGCACATGCCTCCGCCGGTTCCACGGCCCGTCTGGCCGTTGGCGATGGTCAGGCCCTCACGAAAGCCCCGTTTCACCGTGGGCGGCCCCACCAGCTTCCAGAACGAGAAAACTTCTCCGGGCCTGATCAGCACGTTAGATACCATAGGCGCAGCCAAGGCCAGATTGACCGCCTTGTTCTCCTGCAGATCCATATCTACATTGCCCAACCTGCGCCGAATCAAGGATTTGTGCCGGTAAACCACTTGGGGCAGAAGCTCCTCCTGCCGCTGGGACGCAAAGGTGATTCCGGACACTCCATCCCGGATGCGCCGAACCGCACAGCAGCGGGCCACCGCCAGACGGTAGGCCGTCGGCGACAGCTGACAAAACTGCTTCCGTTTCATCTCAGTCCCTCCACATTGTAAACCATCCGCAGGACACTCCGGCGGATGGTCTACATTCTCTTATAGCGTGTCCTCTTCCGCCCGGTCCAGACCGTCCTCTCCATCAAAGATGGGCAAATCTGCGGGCATCGGCTCTGCTGCCGGCTGGACGCTGGCGGCAGCCACGCCGCCCTGCCGCAGCTTCATCTCCTGCCACTGCTCCTTGGTGATCAGCAGCTGCCTCGGCTTGCTGCCCTCAAAGGGGCCTACGATCCCCTTCTCCTCCAGCTGGTCCACCAGGCGGGCCGCCCGGGCATAGCCCAGCTTCAGGCGGCGCTGAAGCATAGACACGGAAGCCTGTCCGGTTTCGATGACCACTTCAGTCGCGGCATCGATGAGTTCATCGTATTCATTGTCCACGTCCTCAGGGGCAGAGCCGCCCACCCCCTTGGAATTCTTGTCCTTCTCGGCGGCGTGCTGCTCAATCTCGCTGAGCACCTGATCGTCATACTGGGCCGTGCTGCCCCGCTTGATGAACTCCACCACGGAGGCGACCTCCTGGTCGGAGATAAAGCAGCCCTGCACCCGGGTAGGCTTGCCCATGCCCAAGGGGAAGAACAGCATATCGCCCCGGCCCACCAGCTTTTCAGCGCCCATAGTATCCAGAATGATTCGAGATTCCATGGCGGAGGCCACGGCAAAGGCGATGCGGCTGGGGATGTTGGCCTTCATCAAGCCGGTGATCACATCAGCGGAGGGCCGCTGGGTGGCAATGACCAGGTGCATTCCGCTGGCGCGGCCCATCTGCGCCACGCGGCAAATGGACTCCTCCACCTCTTTGGCGGCTACCAGCATCAGGTCGGCCAGCTCATCGATGATGACCACGATCTGGGGCATTTTCTCCATTCCCTCTGTCTGGGCTGCTTTCTTGTTATAGGAGGCCAGATCCCGGACACCAACCTCCGCAAAGCTGCGGTAGCGCTTCATCATCTCCGTCACCGCCCACTGCAAGGCCCCAGCGGCCTTCTTGGGGTCGGTGACCACGGGGATCAACAGATGGGGAATCCCGTTATAGATGCCCAATTCCACCATCTTGGGGTCTACCATGATCAGGCGGACCTCCTCCGGGGTGGACTTATAGAGCAGAGAGATGATCAGCGAGTTGGTACACACCGATTTACCGGAGCCGGTGGTACCGGCAATCAGCAGGTGAGGCAGCTTGGCAATGTTGCCCACAATGCAGTTTCCGCCGATGTCCTTGCCCACCGCAAAGGACACCTTAGAGGAGCTGTCCTGGAAGTTCTTTGAGGACAAGACCTCGTAAATGTTGACGGGGGATACCAATTTATTGGGGACTTCAATGCCTACCATAGAAATCTGGTCGGGGATAGGGGCGATCCGCACGCCGGTGGCCCCCAGCGCCAGCGCAATATCGTCGGCCAGATTTGTCAGCTTATTCAAGCGCACACCCTGGTCCAGCTCCAGCTCATATCGGGTCACCGAGGGGCCACGGGTCACATTGACGATGCTGGCGTCGATTCCAAAGGAGTGGATGGTATCGGACAGGCGCTGCTTATTGGCGTCCAGCTCGGCCAGAACGTCGCCGCCAATGCCTCCCGCTGTCTGGTCCAGCAAGCTGAGGGGGGGATACTGATAGGGCTGCTCCTCCCCCGTCCCCTGCTGGAGATCCCGGGTGATCTGCTGCACAAGCTGAGCGCTCTCCTGGGCGGTGAGCTTATCCGAGGGGGCAGGTGCGGATACCGGCTGCTCCGGCACAGGGACAGGCGGCGGAACCTGAACCGGCTGAGGCACAGGAGTTACGGGGATAGGCTCCGGCTCGGGCTGAGTCGTCGGGCGGGGCGGGACCACCGGGGGCTCCGGGGGAACCACAGGCTCCGGTTCCGGCTGACTCCAGGTGTGGACCGGGCCGTGGATAGGCTCCGGGCCGTACTCCACCGGCTTTTCCGTCTCCAAACAGGATTCCGGTCCGGTCTTGTTCTCCTTTGCTTTCCCTGTCAGAAGCTGGTCCGGCGCAGGCACCCGAGGGGTCCGGTTGAAGAATCCCCGTTTCTTAGGCTCGGGCTCCGGACGGCTCTCCCGGGGCTGCACTTCCTGGTCATCCATAGGGATATCAATGGCCGCTCTTCTTTGGGGACGAGCGGGCTCAGCCTCCACCGGCGGGCGGCGTTCCTTCTGGTGCCGCGGCTCGGGCTCCTCCTCATACTCATACTGGGGACGGTTGAAAATCCAGTCTGCTACGTCGGCTATGGACCGGTTGAACGCGCCCAGACCCATAAGCAAAAAGGCTAAGACCGAAATGATGGTGCTGCCCAAAGCGGTAAACAGGGCCACGAAGATCTGTCCCAACAGCCCGCCCAGCACTCCGCCGGACTTTAGCTGTTCACCGCTGTTCCACAAGGCGGACAGCAGGGTCTTATCCCAGGGCAGCAGGTTGCCCTGAAAGCCATGAATGATGCACCCAAAGGCCACGGGCAGCAGCAGCGCACAGCACAGCCGCAGCCGCACCGGCCGCCCGCGGTGGAAGGCCAGAATAAAAGCGGCCAGCAGCAGGCAAGGACACAAAAGCCAAAAGCCATAGCCCAACAGCCCCTTGGACAGACTGCAAAAAAAGTTGATAAACAGAGCGTCCATCTGGAAATAGCCAAAAGCGGCACAGACAGACAGCAGCAGGCAGACCCCCGCGCCGATCTCTCGCCGCAGGGGCTTGGATTTAGGCGCGGTTTTTTTCCTGCTCCGGCTGCCGCCGGAAGCGGAGGTCCGCTTCGCCGGGGCGCTGCGGGAACCGCTGCTGCGGCTGCCCCCGGATTTCTTTTGTGTGGTTGCCATAGTTCAAACCTCACTTGTAAAGGAATCTTGTCTTACAGTGTCCAGCCCACAAGGCTCAGCACCAGGAAGAGCAGGCCGGCTCCCCAACAGTACCAGGCAAAGGCGCCAAACTTGCCCTTGGACGCCAGCAGGTCCACCAGACGAATGGAAAAATAGCCTACCACTCCTGCAACGGCCATGCCCAGCAGATACTTGGGCAGGATCCCCTCTGCCAGGGGCTCCGCCGCCTTTACGGTCTTGATGACCTTCAGCAGCGTGGCGCCAAACACAGCAGGCAGGGACAGCAGGAAGGAGTAGCGCACTGCAAATTTCCGCTGAAAGCCCATTGCCATACCTGCGGAAATCGTACAGCCGGAACGGGACAGGCCGGGGATGGTTGCCACGCCCTGAGCCAATCCCACCAGAAGTGCGTCCTTAATGGTCGCGTTCTTGGCCGTCTTCCGGCCGCCGCCATAGCGGTCAGACAAAAACAGGATACAGCCGGTCACCAGCAGGGCGCAGCTGACAAACACTGGGCTGCCGCCCAGCATCTCGATCTTGCTCTCCACGGGCAGCACCGCAAACAGGGGCAGAGTGCCCACGATCACCAGCAATACCAGCCGCCGCCCCTCCGGCGGGTTTCCCCGGGAGGGCGTCCGGGAAAACAGCGCAGCCACGCCGCGGAAGAACTCTACGATCATCTCCACCACATCCTGGAAGTAATAGACACACACCGCGATCAACGTGGCAAAATGGAGCAGGATGTTGAACAGGCTGTCCGGCTCTTCCATCCCGAAAAAATGCTGGAACAGCGACAGATGGCCCGAGCTTGAGATGGGCAGGAACTCCGCCACCCCCTGTAAAAAGCCTAAAACAGCGGACATTAAATATGTCATAGGGCTATGTACCTCCAAACGGCATAAAATCACAATTACTATATTATCACAACCACAGGAGAAATTCCAGTCCTTTTCTCTTCCGGAAAGACCGAAAGGGCGGTCTCAGCCGCCCTGATCGCTCCTGTTCCGCTCCTGTATCATCTCGTGCAGACACGCCAGAGCATCGGATAAACCGCCGATTTTGTCGATCAAACCGATCTCCACCGCCTCCTCTCCATAGATCACGCTGCCCACATCAGCGGCCAATTCCCCGGTGCGGAGCATCAGTTTTGTAAAGGTATCCCGCTTTATATTGCTGTTGGCCGTTACGAATCGGGTGATTCGCTCCTGGATCCGCTCAAAATAGTAAAAGGTCTGCGGCACGCCGATGACCAGACCGTTTAACCGCACGGGATGAATGGTCATGGCCGCCGAGGGCGCAATAAAAGACCGCTTGGCCGACACCGCCAGCGGAACACCGATCGAATGTCCGCCCCCCAGGACCAGAGACACCGTGGGCTTGGACATACTGGCGATCAGCTCTGCGATTCCCAGTCCCGCCTCGATATCCCCTCCCATGGTGTTCAGCAGGATCAGTAAGCCGTCCACCTCGTCGCTCTCCTCCACGGTGGCCAGCAGCGGCATGACATGCTCATACTTCGTGCTTTTGGTCGTGGGCGGCAGCAGCTGGTGCCCCTCAACCTGGCCCACAATGGTCAGAATATGCACCGTCCCTCGGGCGGATTCTACCTGTGCAGAACCAAAGTCTACAATCGATTGCTCCCGATCCTCCTCTTCCCCGCTCTGCTCCTGTTTGGCTTGCGTCTCTTCCATGCTTGTCCCCTCCTGTTCCGGGATAGCATATGCAGAAGTGGGGGATGTTAAACAAAAATTCCCGGCAGGAGCTCGTCCCGCCGGGAATTCAGGTCAATGTTACGCCAGAATACCATCGGATGACAAGGGCAGACACGGTTTTGACGGGCAGAAATGGGCCCATACAGCGTCAAGTCCCTTGACAATACGACAAGTATTTTCTGCGGGCCTTTCCTTGTCTGGACGCATTTCTGCTCCGGCAAAACTGCCTGCACCTGACAGGAATGGATTTTCGAGAGATTTTGTTTTTTGAGATGCAGGCGGGCTGGCGCCCGCCAAGGCGAAAAGGGCAAAAAGCGCCGGAAAGATGCGCTGTCAGGCGTGTTTTCCCTTATCAACCGATGGTACCGGATGATGGGTACCATAAACCGGACTATCCCGTTTGACGAAGAAAAGAAACGTTTGTTCCATAAATAAAATACAACATCTGTTCTAATTCGTCAAGAGATAAATGGAACATTTTTTCGATTTCTTGATAAGGTTGTCATTTCAAGGGGGTGTTGTGTGAAAAATTTGAAGCACAACGCTGTTTTTGCGAAAAGCCGTTGCCTTTTCTAAAAAATCGGGGTATAATTTTTCGTCAGACAACTTTTGAATCAGCTTCCCCCGCTGGGGATATGCTCCTAGTCCTCGCAAGCTGCGTATGCCCCAGGGCAGCCTCTCTTGCCCCTGCGGGGCAATTCACCTTCTCGTTCGCCATGGTATAAATGCCATGGCTCATTCACTCCGCTGCTCGTCCTTTCCCATTTGCAGCCGCTGCGCTGGGCTGCAAATGGGCGGCGTATCTCTCCTATGTGGCAGCAAAGGACATCGTGTCGCGGGTCCTGTTTTTAATTTTTATCGTGGTTTTTCCACGCAAAGGAGATAAGGTAATATGAAAAATGAAAAACTGCGCAACGTAGCCATTATTGCTCACGTTGACCACGGAAAAACCACGCTGGTGGACGAGATGCTCAAGCAGGGCGGCGTCTACCGCGAGAATCAGACCGTGGTGGACCGGGTGATGGATTCCAACGATCTGGAGCGGGAGCGGGGCATCACCATCCTGGCCAAGAACACCGCCATTCAGTACGGCGACGTAAAGATCAACATTGTGGACACCCCGGGCCACGCCGACTTCGGCGGCGAGGTGGAGCGTATCCTGAAGATGGTCAAC
>CAJMQD010000053.1 GCA_905215425.1 uncultured bacterium | reverse complement strand
TGGTGATTTCATCCAAGGGGCGCTATGCCCTGCGTGTCATGCTGGATATGGCGGAGCGGCACAACCGTGGATATATCCGGCTGAGTGACATCGCCCAGCGGCAGGGGATCTCCAGAAAGTATCTGGAGAGCATTATGCCTGAGCTGTGCAAGCACGGGCTGGTAGACAGCGCGCTGGGAAAGACGGGCGGCTATCGGTTGACCCGCAGTCCCAAGGACTACAAGGTGGGCGAGATATTGGCCGCGGCGGAGGGCGAGCGGGTGCTTGTCTCCTGTCAGGCCATGGACGGGGGAGCCTGTGACCGGAAGGATATATGCTATACCCTGGCCTTCTGGAAAGGGCTGGAGAAACAGATCACAGAGTATGTCAACGGCTATACCTTGCAGGATCTGTTGGATATGAAGCCCGGCGAGACAGATGAAAATGAGAGCCGCGGCCCCCGGGCCGGCGAAGAAAAAGAAGGAGAATAACTATGAAGAGTGCAAATCTGCTGGAAGTAAAGGATCTGCATGTATGTGTGGAGGACAAAGAGATCCTCCACGGACTGGATCTGGCGATTGGTTATGACGAGGCCCACGTGCTTATGGGGCCTAACGGAACAGGAAAGTCTACGCTGGGCTACGCCATCACCGGCAACCCCGCTTATACAGTCACCGGGGGGCAGATCCTCTTTGAGGGGGAGGATATTACGGCGCTGCCTGTGAACGAGCGGGCCAAGAAGGGCATTTTCCTGTCCTTCCAGAACCCTTTGGAGGTACCCGGGGTGACCCTGAGCGCCTTTATCCGCAGCGCGCTGGAACAGAAGACAGGCAGCCGCCTGCGCCTGTGGGACTTCAAGAAAAAGCTGAGCGAGACCATGAAGCTGCTGTCCATGGACGAGAGCTACGCCGAGCGGGACCTGAACGTGGGCTTCTCCGGCGGCGAGAAAAAGAAGGCGGAGATTTTGCAGATGCTGATGCTGGAGCCCAAGCTGGCCATTCTGGACGAGACGGACTCCGGTCTGGACGTGGACGCGGTGCGCACCGTGTCTGAGGGGGTGCGCCTGTTCCGGGAGCGGACCCACGGCTCGCTGCTCATTATCACCCACGCTACCCGCATCCTGGAGGCCCTCCATGTGGACGCTGCCCACGTGATGGAGAACGGCGTTGTGGTGAAAAACGGCGGGGCTGCACTGGTGAACGAGATCAACGAGAACGGATTTGGCAGTTTGAAGTAAAGCGGAGGATCGAAGAATGGCGGAAAACAGAGAAAAAACCTATGTGGAGGACGTGGACCGCAGCGTCTATGACATCAAGGATGTGGAGCACGACGCCTACCGCATGGAGGAGGGCCTGACCCCGGCCATTGTGGACAAGCTCTCTAAGGAGAAGAACGACCCTGTGTGGATGCAGCAGTTCCGGCTGCAGGCGCTTCAGATTTACCATGAGCTGCCCGTGCCTGACTGGGGCCCCTCCATCGAGGGCCTGGACATGGAGCATATCGCCACCTATGTCCGTCCCAATACCAAGATGCAGAACAACTGGGAGAACGTGCCCCAGGACATTAAGGACACGTTTGAGCGTCTGGGCATCCCCCAGGCGGAGCGAAAGTCCCTGGCGGGGGTGGGCGCCCAGTATGACTCGGAGCTGGTGTATCACAACGTGAAGGACTCCGTAGCCGCCGAGGGCGTGGTGTACACCGACATGGAGAGCGCCCTTCACGGGGAGTACGCCGACATGGTGAAGAAGTACTTCATGAAGCTGGTCACCCCCAGGGACCACAAGTTTGCCGCCCTCCACGGGGCGGTGTGGTCCGGCGGCTCCTTCGTGTATGTGCCCAAGGGGGTGCACCTGTCCATCCCCCTCCAGTCCTATTTCCGGCTGAACGCCAAGGGGGCCGGTCAGTTTGAGCACACCCTGATCATCGTGGACGAGGGGGCCAGCCTCCACTTCATCGAGGGCTGCTCGGCACCCAAGTACAATGTGGCCAACCTCCACGCGGGCTGTGTGGAGCTGTATGTGAAGAAGGGCGCCAAGCTGCGCTACTCCACCATTGAGAACTGGTCCAAGAATATGTACAACCTGAACACCAAGCGGGCGCTGGTGGAGGAGGGCGGCACCATCGAGTGGGTGTCCGGCTCCTTCGGTTCCCATGTGGGCTGCCTGTACCCCATGAGCGTGCTGAAGGGGGACAACGCCCGGATGGAGTTTACCGGTGTCACCTTCGCCGGAGCGGGGCAGAACCTGGACACCGGGGCCAAGGTGGTGCACATCGGCAGGAACACCAGCAGCTATATGAATACCCGGTCCATCAGCAAGAGCGGCGGCATCAGCACCTTCCGCAGCAGTGTGGTGGTGGAGAAGGGGGCAAAGGGAGCCAAGTCCGCCGTGTCCTGCCAGTCCCTGATGCTGGATTCGGAATCCCGCTCCGATACCATCCCCGCCATGGACATCCGCACTCGGGACGCCGCCATCGGCCACGAGGCCAAGATCGGGGCCATCAGCAACGAGGCGGTGTTCTATCTCATGAGCCGGGGCATGAGCGAGGAGGACGCCCGGGCCCTGATCGTCAGCGGCTTTGCGGATAATGTCTCCAAGGAACTGCCCCTGGAGTACGCAGTGGAGATGAACAACCTGATCCGCCTGGAGATGAAGGGCAGCATCGGCTGACCGGGGAAAGGAGCGAAACATATGGATACGATTTTAGTCAATCAGCTCCCCGTGCGCACCTGGAACCGGCTGGGGGTCAACGAGACCGCGCTGCCCTGGGATCAGGCGGCCACCAGAAAACTGGAGCAGACCCATATCGCCGCAAAGGCGGGCGGGCAGGAGACTGTGCGCCTGTCCGTTCAGGGCGAGGGGGAATACAGCGAAAAAAGTGTTGTGGTGGACGCGGCCGAGGGCAGCAGGGTCACCGTCTATGAGGATCTGCGCTCCCGGCAGCACCTGCTGGTGCGCACCCAGATGAAGGTAGGTCCGGGGGCCAAGGTCCGTCTGGTGCAGCTGCTGGGTACGGAGCAGGACGCCGTCCTGCGCAATGAGGTGTCCGGTACCTGCCAGCAGGAGGGCGGCGTAGAGCTGCTCCAGGTCCTGCTGGGCCGGGGCGACGTGTATACCGACAGCCGCTTTACCCTGAAGGGAGACGGCTCCGCCCTGACGGCGGACATGGGCTATCTGGGCCAGACCAGGCAGGTACTGGACATGAACCTGGTGGTGGATCACTATGGAAAAAAGACCGCCAGCCGGATCGACGCCGCCGGAGCCCTGAAGGACGCCGCAAAGAAGATATTCCGGGGCACCATCGACTTTAAGACGGGCTCCTCCGACTCCATAGGCAGCGAGCAGGAGACCGTGCTCATGCTGGGGGAGGACGTGGTGAACAAAACCGTCCCCCTGATCCTGTGCGCGGAGGAGAACGTGGCAGGCAATCACGGGGCCACCATCGGTGAGCTGGACGATGACACCCTGTTCTACTTTGAAAGCCGGGGCATTGACCGCCAAACGGCGGAGAATATCCTGGCCCGGGCGTCTATTGAGCGTCTGGCCCGGGCGGTGGGCGACCGGGAGATCGAAGAGAAGATCATCAACGGACTGAATGAGGAGCTGTAATATGGAACTGAATTACAGAAAAGATTTTCCCCTGCTGGCGAATATGGACGTGGCCTATCTGGACAGCGCGGCCACAGCGCAGCGGCCCCAGTGCGTGCTGGATGCGGAGGAAAAGTTTTACACTACCTGCAATGCCAACCCCCTTCGGGGACTGTATCCCCTGAGCATCGCGGCCACAGACGCCTATGAGGACGGCCGGGAGGCCGTGGGGAAATTTCTGAACGCGGGCAGCGCCAAGGAGATCATTTTCACCCGGAATACCACCGAGGGTCTGAATCTGGTGGCGTACAGCTACGGCTTGGCCAACGTGAAAGCGGGGGACGAGGTGCTGGTGTCCATCATGGAGCATCACAGCAACCTGCTGCCCTGGCAGATGGTGTGCCGCCAGACCGGGGCCAAGCTGCGGTTCATCGAGTGTGAGCTGGATAGCAGCGTGGATCTGAACAAGGTGGAATCCCTCATCAACCGCCGCACCAAGATCGTAGCCATGACCCAGGTGTCCAACGTGTTGGGCCGGGAGAATCCCATTCGTCAGGTGGCGGAGCTGGCCCATAGGGTGGGGGCCGTGATGGTGGTGGACGGCGCCCAGAGCACCCCCCACATGCCGGTGGATGTGCAGGCCCTGGGGGCGGACTTCCTGGCTTTCTCCGGACATAAGGTGTACGGCCCCATGGGAATCGGCGCTCTGTACGGGCGGGAGGAGCTGCTGGAGCAGATGCCCCCCTTCCTCACCGGCGGCGAGATGATCGAATCCGTTACCCGGGAGGGGGCGGTCTATGCGGAACTGCCCCACAAGTTCGAGGCGGGCACCGTCAATGCGGCGGGAGCCGCGGGGCTTCACGCCGCCCTGGACTATATGGCCCGGGTGGGCTTTGCGGCCATGCAGCAGCGGGAATTGGAGCTGACCCGCCGGGCCATGGAGGGCATGCGGCAGATTTCCCATGTGCAGATCCTGGGCTCTGACAAGCCGGAGGAACACCACGGTATCGTCACCTTCACGGTGGACGGTGTCCACCCCCACGACATCGGCCAGATCCTGGCCTCCGACGGGGTGAACATCCGGGCGGGCCACCACTGTGCCCAGCCCCTGCTGGCCTACCTGGGCCACCCCTCCACCGCCCGGGCCAGCATTGCCTTCTACAATACGGAGAAGGAGATCGACCGCCTGCTGGAGAGCATCTCCACCCTGAGGGAGCGTATGGGATATGGAAAATAGAAGCTTCTATAACGAGATTCTCACCGAGCACAACATTCACCCGGAGTTTAAACACGATTTGCCCGATGCAGACATCGTGCTGGAGGGGGTCAACCCCAGCTGCGGTGACGACATCTACCTGAAGCTGAAGCTGGACGGCGACACCATTGCCGACGGCGCCTTTGTGGGGGACGGCTGCGCCATCTCTCAGGCCTCTGCCGATATCATGCTGGGTATGGTCATTGGCAGGAAGAAGGACGAGGCCCTGAAGCTGGGGGATATCTTCCTGCGGATGATCCAGGGGGAGGCCGGCGAGGAGGAGATCGAACGGCTGGAGGAGGCCGGAGCCCTGCGGGATATTGCCCATATGCCGGCCCGGGTGAAGTGTGCCGTTCTGGGCTGGCGGACCCTGAAAGAGGCCCTGACCGGGCAGAAAAAGTGACGTAATAGCATAAAAAGTTTCCAGGCTTTCAAGCCTGGAAACTTTTATTTTGCCGGAGGCAAAAGCCCGTCCGGAAGATCCGTCTGAAACTCCGTCATGTTTCCCCAGTAGCGCTTGGGCATGTGGGTCTGGCGGCACTTGGGGTTGTAGCGCCCCTCGATGGAGACGGTCTTGTAGAAAGCCCGCCACATCTCTCGGAAGGCCCGTTCCTCACCGCTGGGCGGCCCCAGGTGGAAGTCGTCTACGGGCAGAATGGCCCAGCGGCCGGGCTGGGCAAACAGAGCCTCCCGGTGGGTGTGGTCGTAGAGAATAAAGGACTCGGTGGACAGCCGCCCGCAGAAATGGGGGCGAAGAAGGGGCAACACCCGGTTTTTAGGGGTGATCTCACCGGCCAGTACGCCGCCGACGTCAGAGAAGCGGACGAAGCCGGTGAGCAGGTGGGCCTCGTTGTTCAGATGCTGCACCGCCCGGCGCACCCGGTCCACCGTGGGGTCGGCCAGATGTTTGGTGACGGAAGGGCCCTGCTCATATCCCAGCTGAATGAAGCGCCACAGCCACAGCTCCTTGTCCTCCAGGCAGGTGAGGAACCCCCGGGAGACCATGTTCTGCCCCGGCCCGCCGAATTTCTCCTTGACGGAGCGAAACACTCGCTTGGCGTGGCTCTGGTGGGTGACCACGGTGCGTTCCGGGTACAGGGAGCATAGAGGGCAGGCGTCCGGGCGGAAGTCTATGGGAGCCTCTCGATTCACATAGGCTTCGTAGACACAGGTGAGAAAACCTGCAAAGCTGCCGTCGTAGCGGTAGGCGACCTGAGTCCAGTTCATAAGGCCCTCCTGAGAGGCGGAGCGGGCGGGTCGAACAGAGACAGCTGCTGCCCATAAGACTGCTCCTGAGGGCCCTCCAGGGCCAGCAGATGGCGGAGCAGGCCGTCCTCCCGCACCCGCAGGCCCACCATGGGGCGGCCGGAGCAGGTGAGGAAATACTGGGCCCGCTTCAGCACTACGCCCAGGCGCTTCAGCCCCTCGAAGTTCAGGGGCCCCACCCGGCGGGCGGTGAGGATGCGCTGGGCGCTGGTCACTCCAACTCCCGGCACCCGCAGCAGAGCTTCGTAGTCTGCCCGGTTGACCTCTACGGGGAAGAACTCCAGGTGCCGCAGAGCCCAGCAGCACTTGGGGTCCAGCCGGGGGTCCAGGTCGGGCTGGGCCTCGTCCAGCAGCTCCTCTGCCCGAAAGCCGTAAAATCGCAGCAGCCAGTCCGCCTGGTAGAGGCGGTGCTCCCGCTGGAGGGGCGGGCGGAAGCCGTCGGGCGCGGGCAGCAGGGGGCTGTGGGACACGGGCATATAGGCGGAGTAAAACACCCGCTTGAGTTTATATTTGTCGTAGAGAGA
>CAJMQD010000052.1 GCA_905215425.1 uncultured bacterium | reverse complement strand
GGTAGGACTATGAATATTCAATGGTATCCCGGCCACATGACCAAAACCCGGCGGCAGATCGAGGCCGACCTGAAAAATGTAGATATCGTGGTAGAAATCATTGATGCCCGCATCCCGGTGTCCAGCCGGAATCCGGATATTGATGCCATCTGCGCGGACAAGCCCCGCTTGATCGTGCTGAACCGGGCGGATCAGGCGGATCCCACCCAGAATAAAGTCTGGGGGACCTATTTCCGAGGGCAGGGACACGCTGTGCTGGAGACAGACGCCAAGACGGGACGGGGAATCAATCAGTTTTCTCCGGTGGTCCGGCAGGTGTTGAAGAACCAGATCGCCCGGTGGCAGGAACGGGGCCAGGTGGGCCGTCCCGTGCGGGCTATGGTGGTAGGCGTGCCCAATGTAGGCAAGTCCACATTCATCAATAAAGTGGCCAAAAAGAAATCCGCCAAGGCCAGCGACCGCCCGGGGGTCACCCGGGGCAAGCAGTGGGTGAACGTTGATGCCGGCCTGGATCTGCTGGATACGCCGGGCATTCTGTGGCCTAAGTTTGAAGACGAGAGGACGGGAATGGACCTGGCCTTTACCGGGGCGGTAAAAGATGACATTATGGACGTAGAAACTCTGGGCTGTCACCTGATGGCTCTGCTGGGGAAGCGCTACCCGCAAGCCCTGATGGCCGCTTATAAGCTGCCGGAGATCCCGGCGCAGGATGCGGAGGAGAACGAGGTGGCCTACGGTTACCGGCTGCTCTGCCAAGCGGGACAAAAACGGGGAATGAAGATCTCGGGCGGCGAGGTAGACACGGAGCGCATGGCCAGAGTTCTGCTGGACGAGTATCGGGCCGGAAAGCTTGGAACCTTTACCCTGGAAGTTCCGGAAGGAGTCTGAGGGATGGATTTGTGGCAATATGAGCGGGAAGCGATGGAACAGGGGCCCCGGTGTGTCTGCGGCTGCGACGAGGTGGGGGCAGGACCGCTGGCGGGGCCGGTCTATGCGGCGGCGGTGGTCCTGCCCTATGGACTGGAGATTCCGGGGCTGAACGACTCTAAAAAACTGACGGAGAAGAAGCGAGAGGCCCTGTTCCCAGTGATCCAGGCCCAGGCTTTGGCCTGGTCAGTAGCCAGCGTCAGCGCAGAGGAAATCGATGCAACGGATATTCTCAGCGCGCGGATGAAAGCTATGCAGCTGGCTATTGACGGGCTGCCCCTGCCCGCAGAGTTCGCCTTGATCGACGGAAACCGGGACAAGGGGCGCTCCGCCGCGATACGGACGGAGCACCGCTGTGTGGTGAAGGGGGATGCCCTGTCCGCATCCATTGCAGCGGCGTCTATCCTGGCCAAGGTAAGTCGTGACCGCTACATGGTGGAGATGGCGGAGCGGTATCCTCAGTACGCGTTCGAGCAGCACAAGGGATATGGCACCAAGCTGCACTATGAACGGCTGGAGCTGTATGGCCCCAGTCCCATCCACCGCCTCACTTTTTTAAAAAAGCGATGAACGGGGGAGAGAAGCGTCTGCTGGGCCGCTGGGGGGAGGAACTGGCGGCCCGGGAGCTGGCCGGAAAGGGATACCGGCTGGTGGCTGCGGGGTGGCACTGCCGCTTTGGAGAGATCGACCTGATCTGCGAAAAAGAGAACTTTCTCTGTTTTGTAGAGGTGAAGTTGCGGCGGTCGGAGCGATTTGGTACGCCCGGAGCCTTTGTGGATGCCCATAAGCAGGAGCGGCTGCGTATTTCGGCCCAGCTCTATTTGGCGGAGCATATGACTAATCTCCAGCCGAGATTTGATGTGGTAGAGATCCTTGCTCCCCGGGGTATGGACACAAAAGCGCCCATTGTCCGGCACATAGAGAACGCATTTTGATTTTCCTTCCAAAGCTTGACCGAGGGGACAGAAACTGTCATAATAAAAAACATCGGCACTGTCCGGCGGACCGGACCGCCGGAATGGAATAAATTCCCCACAGAAAGGTTGGTTTTAGAATATGCAGTATATCAGTACGCGGGATCCGGGGCGGAAGTTTTCCGCTTCGCAGGCGATCGTTCAGGGCCTGGCGGAGGATGGCGGCCTGCTGACTCCCATCTATCTGCCGCGCCTGCCCAAAACGGCGCTGGAGGACATGATGAATATGTCCTATCAGCAGCGGGCGGTCTATGTGATGAAGATGTTCCTGGAGGAATTCAGCGTCAAAGAGCTGTCTGACTTTGCGGCTGCGGCATACGGGCCCAGCAAGTTTGACACGCCCGAAGTGGCTCCTGTCAAGACGCTGGACGACAATACTCACTGTCTGGAGCTGTGGCACGGCCCCACCTGCGCCTTTAAGGATATGGCCCTGCAAATGCTGCCCCACCTGCTGTCCGCCTCTCTGGTCAAGACGGAGGAGGAGAAGACAGTGTGTATCCTGGTGGCCACCTCGGGCGACACGGGCAAGGGCGCACTGGAGGGCTTCCGGGATGTGGATCACACCAAGATTCTGGTGTTCTATCCCAAGGACGGTGTGTCTCAGGTCCAGCAGCTTCAGATGGTAACCCAGGAGGGCAGCAATGTAGGCGTCTGCTCCGTAGTGGGCAACTTTGACGATGCCCAGACTGGAGTGAAGAAGCTGTTTAACGATGAACAGCTGCGGCAGGAGCTGGCCCAGCGGGGCTATTTCCTGTCCTCTGCCAACTCCATCAACTGGGGGCGGGTGCTGCCCCAGGTGGTTTACTACCTGTCTGCCTACTGCGACCTGCTGAAGGCGGAAAAGATCACGCTGGGCGATCCCATCAACATCTGTGTGCCCACGGGCAACTTCGGCAATATTCTGGCCGCCTATTTCGCCGCGGAAATGGGAATGCCGGTGAACCGCCTGATCTGTGCCTCCAACCACAATAATGTGCTTACCGACTTTATCCGCACAGGGGTGTATGACAAGAACCGCACCTTCTATAACACCATGTCTCCCTCTATGGACATTCTGGTGTCCAGCAATCTGGAGCGTCTGCTTTATATCCTGACCGGGGGAGATACCGCTCAGGTACGGGATTACATGAAGCAGCTGTCCGACAGCGGCCGCTATGAAGTGAGCAAGGCGGTGAAGGATAAGATCCAGAAGCGGTTCAGCGCCTATTTCTGTGACGATCAGGAGACCCAGCGGGTGATCGGCGAAATTGATAAGAAATACGGTTATGTGATCGACCCCCACACTGCGGTAGGCTTCTCCGCGTTGGAGCAGTATCGCAAAGAGTCCGGAGACATGACCCCCGCTGTGGTGGCCTCCACGGCCAGCCCCTTCAACTTTGGCGACAGCGTACTGGGCGGCCTTGGGGTGCAGACGAAGGCCGGCGGTCTGGATCTGCTGGACGAGCTGAGCGAAAAGACCGGTCTGCCTGTTCCCGCTCCTCTGGCCTCCCTGCGCAATAAAGAAGTACGCTTCACTCAGGTTGTGGAGAAGGACCACATGGTGGATGCCGTGCTGTCTATGCTGAGGTGACGAATGGCTCTGTACGCCATTGGGGACACCCACTTGTCTCTGGGCTCCAACAAGCCCATGGACGTATTCGGGCCGGGGTGGGCCGGTTATATCGACCGCCTGCAGGAAGCCTTTTCTGCCCTGTCTGAGGAGGATACGATCCTTCTGTGCGGCGATATCTCTTGGGCCATGAGTTTGGAAGAAGGGCGCAAGGATTTCACGTTTTTGCAGCAGCTGCCCGGACGAAAGCTCTTGCTGAAGGGAAACCATGACTACTGGTGGACTACGGCGGCCAAAATGCGCCGGTTCTGGCAGGAGAACGGCTGGGACAAGCTGGAGATCATCCATAACAGCTGCGCCCTGTATGGAGACGTTGCCCTGTGCGGGACCCGAGGCTGGTTTTATGAAGAAGATCGGGGAGAGCACAGCGCCAAAATATTTAACCGGGAGCTGATGCGGCTGGAGGCGTCCTTGAAGGCGGCGGGGGAACGGGAGAAGCTCTGCTTTCTCCATTATCCCCCTGTCTATCAGGGCTACTGCTGCCAGGAGATCGTTGATCTGCTGAAGGAGTACGGCGTTAAGCGCTGCTTCTACGGCCACCTCCACGGTTATAGCCACCGTCTGGCGGTGCGGGGCGAGCGGGATGGGATCGATTATCAGCTGGTCGCTGCCGACTTTCTTAAATTCCGTCCCCAGAAAATCATGGACTGAGCAGGCCGCCGACGGCGAAAAACAGGCCCGGAAAAGGGCAAAATATGAATTTTTTCGAAAATTCATGGAAAATTCTTAAAATTAGGCTGGTCAAACTGCCACATATCTGATAGAATATCGTGGCGAATATCTTAGGGTGCGCCCTTTTTGACGGCGTCCCAAGTATTAAGGCGCGTGTTTTCCTCCTGTGGGAGGGCTTCGCGCTGTCAGGAGGAAAGTAACAAATGAAGGTCACCAACGTTGAAAAGAAAGAAAAAAGCACGGTAGAGCTCACCATCCAGGTGGATGCCGAAACCTTTGAGGCCGCTGTTCAGAAGGCCTATCTCCAAAATCGCAAGAACATCAATGTTCCCGGCTTCCGTAAGGGCAAGGCTCCCCGGAAGATCATCGAGGGCATGTTTGGTTCCGGTGTGTTCTATGAAGATGCTATCAATGATGTTTATCCCGCCGCTTATGACGAGGCCGTGAAGGAGCAGGGCCTGGAGGACATGGGTCATCCCCAGCTGGAGATCGTAGAGGCTGGCAAGGACGGCCTGACCTTTAAGGCTCTGGTGTCTGTCCGTCCCGAGGTAAAGCTGGGCGAGTACAAGGGCCTGGTGGCTCCTAAGGCCGAGGCTGAGGTCACTGAAGAGGATATCGACAATGAGATGAAGCCCTTTGTGGAGCGTGCCAGCCGTCTGGCCAGCGTAAAGCGCAAGTCCCGCAAGGGCGACACCGCCGTGATCGACTTCGAGGGCTTTGACAACGGCACTCCCTTCGAGGGCGGCAAGGGTGAGAACTACGAGCTGAAGCTGGGCTCCGGCACCTTCGTCCCCGGCTTTGAGGAGCAGGTCATCGGCATGAAGGCCGGCGAGGAGAAGGATATCAATATCACCTTCCCCGAGGACTATCACAAGGATCTGGCCGGCAAGGCCGTGGTGTTCCACGTGAAGGTCAGCGAGGTGAAGGAGACCAAGGCCCCCAAGGTGGACGATGAGTTTGCCAAGGATGTGTCCGAGTTTGAGACTCTGGCTGATTTCCGCAAGGACCTGGGTGATAAGCTGCTGGAGCGCCGCAAGGCCGAGGCTCAGAACGCCTTCGAGAACGCCGTGATCGAGCAGCTGGTGAACAACATGGAGTGCGAGATCCCCGACGGCATGGTGGAGAGCCAGCTGGACCGCATCATGGAGGACTACGCCGCCCGTCTGCAGGCTCAGGGTGTTGCCCTGGAGGACTATGCCAAGATGATGGGCATGGACATCAACGCTCTGCGCGCCGCTACCCGTCCCTCCGCTCTGCGTCAGGTCCAGGTTGAGCTGGCTCTGACCGCTGTGGCTGATGCTGAAAAGCTGGAGGCCAGCGAGGAGGACGTGAATGCCGAGATCGCCAAGATGGCGGAGCAGTACAAGATGGAGGAGCAGCAGGTGCGGGACATCATCCCCATGGATGCTCTGAAGCGCGACCTGAAGCTGCGTAAGGCCAGCGAGCTGGTCGTGTCCTCCGCCAAGGTGGGCGAGCCCGAGAAGAAGGCCGAGGAGCCCAAGGCTGAGTAATTACCATCACGTCCGGGGCGGCTTGGCTGTCCCGGACGTGTGCCATCTTTCCCTTTTGGGAATGGTTTTTTGCTGCGGTGGGTATACTTACCAGCGGACACGGCGCAGGCCGTGCCGGTGAAGGCGAGAATATCCGCCCAGTCAGAAGGAGTACGAATATGAGTTTAGTTCCTTATGTAGTAGAGCAGACGAACCGGGGAGAGCGGTCCTACGACATCTTCTCACGGTTGCTGAATGACCGCATCATTATGCTGTCTGAGGAGGTCAATGATACTACGGCCTCCCTTATTGTGGCCCAGCTGCTGTATCTGGAGGCCCAGGACCCCGATAAGGACATCCAGTTCTATATCAACAGCCCCGGCGGCTCCGTCACCGCCGGCATGGCCATCTACGATACCATGCAGTATATCAAGTGCGATGTCTCCACCATCTGCGTGGGTCTGGCCGCCTCTATGGGTGCGTTTCTATTGGCGGCGGGCGCCAAGGGCAAGCGGATCGCCCTGCCCAATGCGGAGATTATGATCCACCAGCCCTCTGCCGGTACACAGGGTCAGATCACAGATATGGCCATCCACCTGAAACGGCTGGAGGTCGTGAAAAAGCGCATGAACCGCATCCTGTCCGAGAACACCGGAAAGTCCATCGAGCAGGTCACTGCCGACTGTGAGCGAGACAACTTCATGACCGCTCAGGAGGCAGTCGAGTACGGCCTGATCGACCGGGTGCTGGAGAAGCGCTGAAATCCGAAACCGTGACAAGGGGACGGGGGACCGCCCCCTTGTCTTGCTGAATTGAGAGGTGATTCCCATGGCTCGCAGCGACGAGAACAACAAAGCCCTGCGCTGCTCCTTTTGCGGCAAGCATCAGGACGAGGTGCGCAGGCTGATTGCCGGTCCTGGCGTATACATCTGCAATGAGTGCG